>CAMOKZ010000041.1 GCA_946618155.1 uncultured Lachnospiraceae bacterium
TGCGGATGGACGCCATCTACGCGGGGGCCGCGCAGGAGACAGACAAAAAAGCGGCAGCCGCCGCGGCAAAGAAGAAAACACGGCGCATTCTGACCGGTGCCCTGGTCCTTCTGATCGGCGCCCTGGTCTGGACGAAGGCGGGGGCATCCATTGCGGCTGCCTTTTCCCGCATCCTGAAGGGACAGCCCATTACCGTGCATGTTCTCTTGCCGATGGGGATCTCCTACTATACCTTTGCGGTCGCCGGTTATCTGGCGGATGTGTACTGGAAGAAGGACAAAGCGGAAAAGAACTGGCTGCGCCTTCTGCTCTATATGCTCTTTTTCCCGCAGATCGTGCAGGGTCCCATCCCGCGGCACAAAAAGCTTGCGCCGCAGCTGGCCGAGGGACATCCCTTCGACTGGGAGAGGCTGCGCCGCGGCATGCTGCGCGTGCTCTGGGGATACTTCAAGAAGATGGTCATCGCAGACCGGTTCGCCGTCATCGTGACGGAGGTGATCGGGGGCTATAAGACCTACGAGGGCGTGCTGTTCATCGCAGCTCTGGCGTTCTCCGCGGTCCAGCTCTACTGCGACTTTTCCGGCTGCATGGACATTGCGCTGGGCATCGCCGAGATGCTGGGGATCACGCTGGACGAGAACTTCCGCCGGCCGTTCCTTTCCCGCAGCGCGGCTGAGTTCTGGAGACGCTGGCACATTACGCTGGGGACCTGGTTCAAGGACTACGTGTACATGCCCCTGGCGGTAAGTCCGTGGCTGATGAAACTGGGCAGGAGCGGGGCGAAGACCTTTGGAAAGCGCTTTGGCAAGAGCCTGATGACCGCCGTACCGCTTGCCGTGGTCTGGCTGCTGACGGGGCTCTGGCACGGCACCGGCCCCGACTACGTGGTCTGGGGCTGCTACTGGGGCCTGCTGATCATCGTGACCACCGTCTGGGCGCCGGAGATCAGAAAGCTGAACGAATTTCTGCACATCGATACCGAAACGGTCTGGTGGAAGCGGTTCCAGATGGTCAGGACCTTCGGCATCTTCTGTGTGGGGCGTCTCCTGACGATCACGCCGGACCTGAAGGCGTCGGCGGTGATCTTCCGGAAGATCCTCACTCAGCACAATATCTGGGCTTTCACGAACGGGACTTTATACCGGCTGGGACTCAGCCGGCCAAGTTTCTGGGTCGGGCTTTTCAGTCTGGGGATTGTGTGGTATATTAATCTCAGGGAAGAAGGCAGCAGCGACATTAGGCGTGAGATCATGGCCTGCCCGCTGCCGGTCCGCTGGTTTTTGTACTACGCGCTGTTTTTTGCGGTGCTGATCTTCGGCATGTACGGAAGCGGGCTTTCGGGCGGCGGTTTTGTCTACGCTGCCTATTAAGAAGTTAAGGGGATGCCGCGGGAGCGGCAGGAAGGAATACGGGGAGAGAAATACGATGAAAGAAAAAAAGGCCGGATATGCGGGATGGCTCGGAAGGATGGCTGCAGTGCTCGCACTGTTTGTCCTTCTTCTGCTGCCGGTGTCTGCCCGGGCTGACGAGACGCCGGTGCTGAGCAAGACCAAAATGACCATGGTGCAGCTCGGTACGAAGACGCTGAAGCTTAAGGGAGCGGAAGCGGACAAGGTCAAATGGACGACGTCCAACGATATGATCGCGAAGGTGTCCGCCAAGGGCGTGGTGACGGCCCGGTATCAGGGGACCTGCCGGATCACGGCGAAATATAAGGGCACCCGGTACGTCTGCCAGGTGACCGTGAAAAAGCTGAAGCTGAATAAGCAGAAGGTGACGATCACCGCAAAGCGCACAGTTACGCTGAAGCTGAACAACGCGCAGCTTTCCCCCGTGACCTGGAGCTCAAGCAACAAAAGAGTAGCCACGGTCTCGAAGAAGGGCGTGGTCAGAGGAAGATACGCCGGAACCTGCACGATCACTGCGAAGTACAAAAAGCGTACGTTTAAATGCCAGGTGACGGTCCTGCGCAATTCCTACGACTCCCTCAGGGCGACCAACCCGGTCAATGAAAAGAACATGGGGAAGGTCGTGCTGGCCGGCAGCTCTACGCTGGCAAGATGGGGCGGCGCCGCCGCGGCTTTTGCTCCGCTGGAGATCCTCAACATGGGGATCAGCAATTCCACCGTGTCCGACTGGATGGTGTGGCAGACCGACCTGGTCGCGGCCTATCGTCCCTCCGCTGTTGTGCTCTATGTCGGAAACAATGATATCGGCAACGGCGACCGCGAGGTGGACGGCCGGATCAATGCGGAAAATACCATCCTGCTGATCAAACAGATGCAGACGATGCTCCCCAAGAACACGCCGATCTTCTACGTTTCCCTGGTGCCCTGCTGGGCAAGGGAGGGCGCATGGCAGGAGATCATCGAGTCCAACAGGGCGATGCGGAAATTCTGCGCGTCACAGTCCAAAGTATTTTATATCGACGTCCGCAGCAGTTTTGTCACCTCCTCCGGAAGACCGCGCAGGGCGCTGTTCCTGTCCGACAGGATGCATCCGAACGCGAACGGGTACGCGATCTGGAGGAATATCGTGGCTGGACGGGTCAAAAAAGCCCTGAAGTAATTCCGGAGTAATGAAATGAACGAATGCAGAACAAAAAAAGAGCGGCTGCTGCCGCTCTTTGCCGTATTATATCTGATCGCCGCGGTGTTATTCCTTTCCGGAAGAGCAGATGCGGCTGCAGCTCCCATCCTTTCCGCAAAGAAGATCACTGCCGTGGAATTCACCACCAGGAAGCTTCGGCTGAAAGGGGCGCCTGCCGGCAGCGTGACCTGGAAAAGCTCGAATCAGCAGATCGCCAGGGTAAACGCCCGGGGACAGGTGAGCGCGCTGCGCCCCGGTTCCTGCCGGATCACGGCCGGATATCAGGGAAAGACCTACACCTGCCGCTTTACGGTGGAGAAACTGGCTTTCCCCTACGAGAGCGTGACCATGGTGATCGATGCGCGGCCCACATTTAAGCTGAAATTCAATCACGCGGGACTTTCCGCGTCGCCGCAGCTGGCTTCGTACCGGTCTTCAAACGCGAAGATCGTGTCGGTTACGAAGGAAGGGATGCTGCGGGCAAAGCGGCCGGGGACCTGCCGAATCACAGTAAAGTATAAGGGCAGGAAGCTGACTCTTCCGGTCAAGGTCTGCGCGTCCCCCTACAAGGCGCTGAAAAAGGCTTATCCCCAGGTCAAAGCGAACCGGCACAAGATCATCCTGGCCGGCAGCTCCACGATCGAGAGATGGAAGAACGCGGGGGAGGCGCTGGCTCCCTACGGCGTCATCAATATGGGGATGAGCTTCACCAGGGTGGAGCAGTGGCTTACCTGGTACAAAGACCTGATCGTCCCCTATAAGCCGGATGCGGTCATTCTCTATGTGGGGAATAACGACATCGGCAACGGGAAGATCAGCGGCGCGGAGAACGCGCAGAACACGGCGAAGCTGCTGCAGAGGCTGAGCAGGGCGCTCCCGGATACCCAGATCTTTTATGTGTCTCTGCTGAACTGCTGGTACAGGCAGAATGCCTGGGACGAGGTCAGGGAGAGCAACCGGCAGGTAAAGAAATTCTGCGCAGGGTTAAAGAACGTGACCTATATCCATATTCAGGGCCGGTTTACGGACGAGGCCGGCAGGCCCAGAGAAGAACTTTTCGGGGAAGACAGGCTGCATCCGAACGACGCGGGGTATGAGATCTGGAGACGGGTCGTCGCCGGTGCGGTAAAAAAGAAGCTTGGCGGAAAATAAGATAACGAAGAAAAAACTTCCGGGGAAGCCTGGCCGGCTCCCCCGGAAGTTTTTTGCGTATAGATCAGGATGTGTCAGATCCCGGCTGCGTCGCCGAAACCTTCGTCGTCCTCGTCCATGGTCTGTTCGTCGGCGTCGCCTTCCGCGGCCTGGGCGCTGTCGTCCACAGGCCCCTGCGCCACCTTATCTGCGATGATCTTCATCGCCTTCTCCTGCAGATCGTCGTGACTCTCGATGAGCGCCTCATAGGAAGCCGCCTGCGGCTCTCCCCTGCGGTCGGGGAGGTCAAAGAGAGAGGTGAACAGCCTGCACATGTAGTCGGTGAACTTGACCGCGCCGGAGGCGTTCGTGTGGCCCCTGTTGTAGAAGTCGCTGTCAAAATCAAGCCCCATCTGCCGGTAGGCAAAGTTGGTGTTGAGGAAGGGAATGCCATATTCCGCGGCGATCGCCGCCATCATATTGATCTTCTCGCATTCCTCTTTTCTGAGGGCGAAGGGGGCGGCGACCATCACCAGGGGAACATCGTTCTCGCTGCACCAGGAGACAAGATCGCGGTAGCATTTTTCTGCTACCGGGTCGAGGGGGGTGCGGTCATGGGTGAGCGCGTCCGTCGGCTCCTCCATAAAGCGCTGCTTGGACACCAGGTAATAGCCTTTGAAATAGTTGAACTTGACCGGTTCATCGCCGAGCCGGTTATCCGCCAGGGCCCAGTGGGAGGGGCTGGTGAGCGCTTCATAATTGCTGTGGTAGAGCATCAGGTCAAGATACCCCGCCGAGGCGTCCGCAAAGGACATATCCGTGACGCGGCGGAAATAGTCCGCACCGCGAAGCCGGTCGAGATCAAAGGGCAGGCTGTCCAGATAGTTGCGCACGCCAAGGGAAAAGCCCTGGTCGCTCCGGTCGCGCAGAAAGGACCGTATCTCCACGGCTACCGCGTTCGGCGACTGCGCTTTCATGACGTCCTTGACGGCCGTCAGCAGGACGCCGCTGCTCATCTGCTGGAACGAGTAGCTGTAGGAGGTGATGCCGGCCTGCTTGTATGCCTCGATGGGATCCCAGTAGCGGTAAACGCTGCTGGCGCCGATAAAGACCAGGTCGATCGTGTCCTTTTCTTCCTCGTGGAAAGCGAGGGCGGATTTTCGGTTTGTCGAATCATTCCGGAACAGGTAGGTGAAAAAGAGGAACAGGCAGCCTGCAAGGAGCAGGAAGCCCGCGGCTCTCGCCAGCTGTCCCAGGCCCTTCCGGGTCGGGTGTATCTTCACGGATCAGATGCCTCCATTGGTCGTGGCTTTTGTTCAGCCCTGGCTGCGGGAATAGAGCGCGGCGTTGAGCGTTCCCCAGAGCCTGCCGTATTCGTCCGAAGCGGGCGTGACCGGCTTGGGCAGCGTGTTGGGCTCGTCGTAGACGATCTCGCCGCCGGGCTGCAGGACCAGGATCCTCGTACCGAGGAAGATGGCCTCCTGAATGTTGTGGGTGATGAAAATGACTGTGCTCTCCTCCTCGCCGAGGATGCGCAGCATTTCCTTCTGCAGATCGCGCCTCGTCATGGCGTCCAGCGCGGCGAAGGGCTCATCCATCAGGATGATCCGGGGCTTTAAGGCCAGCGCCTTCGCGATGGCAACGCGCTGCTTCATGCCGCCGGAGAGCTGGTAGGGATAGTAATGCTCCCAGCCGGTCAGCTGGACCTTCGCGATGGCTTCGTCCGAGCGGCGCTTCAGCTCGGCCTTGTCCTTGATGCCGGAGAGGCGCAGCGGATACTGGATATTCTTCTCCACCGTCTTCCAGGGGAAGAGCTGGTTAAAATCCTGGAACACCATGATCCGGTCTGTTCCCGGCTGCGTCCTGGGCTGCCCGTCGATCAGGACGGACCCCGTAAAGGTCTCAAAGCCTGCGATGCAGCGGAGCAGTGTCGTCTTGCCGCAGCCGGAGGGCCCGAGGATGCACAGGAATTCCTTTTCCGGGACCTTGAGATCCACGCTGCGCAGCACCTCGGCGGTGCCGGCGTCGTCCGTAAAGATCTTGGTCAGTCCCTTCAGTTCAAGCAGAATATCGCTCATCTTGTCATCCCCCATTTCTTCACGGTGTTGTTCTCGATCGGGGAGAGGATGCCGTACTGGACCACGACGCCGATGATCACGATCACGATCAGCGTCGCGTACATCTCCGCGTTGTTCATGTTCGTGCGCATCTGGTTGATGTACAGGCCGATGCCGGGGCAGGAGGCGATGCCGAAGATCATCTCCGCCGAGATCAGTCCTCTCCAGGCTCTCGCCCAGCCGACCTTGAGGCCGGAGACGATGTAGGAGGTGGCTGCGGGCAGGTAGACGCCTGTCAGGAGGCGGAAACCCTTAAGACCGATGTTCCGGCCGGCTTCCACGTAGATCTGCGGGACTGCGAGGAACCCGTCGAGGATATTGCGGCTCATGGGCCAGATCACGGCGTGCACGACCAGGAAGACGATAACGCCCGGCTTGACGCCGAAGATGATGATGACCACGGGGAGCAGCGCAACGCCCGGGAGCAGGTCGCAGATGGACACCACGAAGTTGTAGATGATGGAGAAGGTCCTGCTGATGATGGAGAGGCCGGAAAAGACAAAGGCCAGTCCGATTCCCAGAAGGAGGCCCTCCAGAAGGAGCTTCATGGAGTTCCCGATGTAGATCCACAGAGAGCTGCCGGCAAAGCCTACCTTGAAATTGCGGATGAAGGCGGCGCCGATCGTCTCGAGGGACGGGAAGATCAGGGCGGAATGCTCGCCGAGCAGGCCGGACTTGGCGACGTACTCCCAGAGAACAAGGAGGGCCGCCACAAATACGATCTTGACGATCAGAGGATAGAGTGTTTCGGATTTTTTCTTTTTCATGATTTTCTTCAGTCACCTTCGACGCCATCGAATACCAGCTCGTCGATGGAGGCGGGAGCCGCATCGATAAAGCCGTTCTCACCCATGAACTGCGCCAGCTCCAGCACGCCGCTGGTCGCCGCGCTGTAGGTGCCGAGGCCCAGGTACTCCAGCTCGTCTTCCGCAGAGTTGCCGTCATATTCGCAGGTAAGCGCGGCGGTATCCTCCGGGGAGGCGTTCACGAAGTCGATGGCAGCGGAAATGCCCGCGCAGAGGGCTGCGTAGAGGTCGGGATTCTCGTCGTGGAGCTTCTCGGAAGCAACGCCGACAATGAAGGAATCCTCGCTGGTCCAGGCCTCGCTGACCTCGGTCAGCTCGGTGAGATCGTCCTGCTCGCGCTCCGTGAAGATGTAGGGGCTGCTGGTCAGGTGGCAGGAGACAGCGCCGGTCTGCAGGGCGGTCATGCCGTCCGGGTGCTTCATGGCGACGATGTTGGCGTCCAGGGCATGGGCGTCAAAGCCGTTCTCGGAGAGGGCCTTCGCCAGCAGGATATGCTGGATGCTGCCGATGTTGACCAGGGCGATCTGGTTGCTGCTGCCGATCAGGTCGCCGAGGGATTTGATGTTCTCGTCGTTGGTCATCAGGCCGTGGGACTGGCCGGAAAGGTTCGTGAAGATTTTGTAGCCGACGCCCTTGACTACGCCGGTGACGGCGGGGCCTACGCCCATAAAGCCGGCCTGCAGGTCGCCGGAGGCGATCGCGGTGTTGATATCCGCGCCGGAGCTCATCTGCGTCCAGGTGACGGTCAGGGTATCGCCGGTGGCTTCTTCATAAGCCGCCTCGATCAGGCCCTGGTCCTGCGCCACGATCAGGGGAGCGTAGGCAAGGCCGTACTGGTAAGCGATGTTGATGGAAGCGTCGTCAGCGGCTGCGCCGATGGCGGAGCCGAGGAGGATGCCGGTGCCAAGGCACAGAGCGGACATCAGTTTAAGCGTTTTTTTCATGATGATACCTTCTTTCTTTTGCAGAGCCGCAAAGGCGGCGCCAGGGAGTTGCTCTATGCTTACGGCAGCTGCTGCAGACGATCTGGTCATAGCCCGGCCGGAGCAAACAGGGTCTACTTGTTCTCAAGAAGCTTTTTGCGCTGGATCTTGCCGTTGAAGGTGCGCGGGATCTCGTCGATCAGCTCGCATTTCGCGGGCATCCGCTCAGGCTCAAGGTGCTCCTGCAGAAAGCGCATCAGGGCTTTCCGGTCGAAGGAGTCCGGATCCGCGGCGGCGACAAAAAGTTTCGGCACCTGGCCGGCGACCGGATCGGGCATGGGCACGCAGGCACAGTCCCGCACGCCGGGGAAGCGCATCGCGGCCGCCTCGATCTCATCCGGCGCGATCTTGATTCCCTTGTAATTGATGACATCGTCGCGGCGGCCCAGCACGTAGACAAAGCCCTCCTCGTCGATGTAGCCCTCATCGTTCGTATAGACGTATCCGCCCGACATGGTCTGCGCGGTAAGCTCAGGCTGTTTATAATAGCCTTTCATGTTCATCGGCCCGCCGCAGGCAAGAAGACCGGTGTGGTCCGGGCCGGAGGAGGCCAGGGGACGGCGCGCGTCGTCGGTGACGATAAAGTGCGCGTTGGGCGTCGGCCTGCCCACGCAGTGGGGGCGGTCGTCGCTGCTGTTGAAGTTGAGCGCGCAGCTTCTTCCCGACTCGGTGGAACCGTAGAAATTATAGAGGCGCACAGAGGGGAAGGCGGCGCGGAGCGCATCTTTGAGTTCCTCCGTCATGGCTGCCGTCCCGATCTGGATATAATCGAGGGTGTCGTTAAACTCGGCGAAGCGCCCCTTGGAGAGGCGGAGCAGGACAGAGGCCGCGGTGGGCGAAAGGTCCATCGCCGTCGCCCCGTATTCCTTCAGCATCGCGTAGACCGCGCGGACGTTGGCGACGCCGTCGGTCAGCAGCAGGGTGCCGCCGGCCAGAAGGTTGGCGTAGCAGCAGCGCAGGCCGTGGGAATGGCTGAGGGGAAGCGGCACGAATTCGACGTTGTGCTCCCGCATCCCGGTGCCGCCGCAGATATTCTGGGCGAGGGCCAGGTTGTTGGCGTGGGTGATCTCAATGCCCTTCGATTTGCCGGTGGTGCCGGTGGTATAGAGGATCTCGGCTGTTTCCTCAAGCGCCGGGAAGCGCAGCGGCTGCGGCAGGAAGGGCAGGTCAGGCGTTTCGCCGTCTGCTCCGGCCGCGCCGGCGGCCGGGGAAAGCAGCTGCTCCGGAACAGAAGTTTCCGCACAGCGTTCGGCAAAGGCCTCCATGGAGATCTCCGGGGTGCCGGCAAGGCAGGACGCATCGCCCGCGGTCCGGCGGATGTAGAGCTTTGCCTGCGTCTCTTCCAGGATCATGCGCGCCCGCTGCGCAGCGGCGCCGGCCTCTGTGGGCACAAAGACGGCGCCCAGCAGATTGCAGGCAAGATCCAGGATGAGATAGCGGGCGTCCTGGGTGCATTCCACGGCGACGCAGTCGCCTTCACCCACGGAAAACTGCCCGCAGAGGGTAAGCGCCGCGCGGACAGCGCGCACGCAGAGCTCTCCCCAGGTGCAGCTTCCGGAGGGGCCGGCCGCGCACAGACGGTCCGGCTCAGCAAGGGCCCTCCGCCAGATGACGAGGGGCAGCGGTTCTTTAATCGATAACAGATCAAACGTATCCATTTGTTATTCCTTACTATTCAGAAATCCATATAGACGAAGGACGCGGCACTGTAGCCCGGCCCGTATTTGCCGAAGATCACAACGAGATAGAGGGCGGTCAGGTAGAAGGCCCAGCGCAGCGGCAGCGGTTTTGCCGCCACGGCCTCCCGGATGGAAACGCCCTTCTCCTTCAGCAGGGAGACGACAAACAGGATGACCACCGAGCAGGCGATGAGCACATAGTCGAAGCCGGTAAGGCCGAGGGCCAGCAGGGAGCCGTCCGTCAGGGCGCTTTTGCCGAAGGCGGTGAGGATCCGCTTAAAGACCACAAGGGAAGCCTTAAAGCCGGGGGACCGCACGAAGATGCGGGGGATGATTCCGGTCAGCAGGAAGGTCCGCGCGATGCGGAAAAGCGTCCAGCCCGTCGCCCCGTCCTTCACGTGGAAGAAGGCGCGCATCTTTTCATAGGGCTTTTTCATCAGCGTGCTGAAGGCGATGATGCCGCCCTGCCAGATGCCCCAGGCGATGTAATTGAAGCCCGTGCCGTGCCAGATGCCCGTACACAGCCAGACCACCACAAGGGCGCTGATCGTCGTCACATTGCGGCCTGCCTCGGCGCCGTACTTCTTTCTTGCGGCCTTCGACCACTTCTTGACCGGGCCGGAGACAGAGACAGGCATGCACAGGTAATCGCGGAACCAGGTGCCCAGCGTGATGTGCCAGCGCTGCCAGAATTCCTCGACAGACTGCGCGAAGTAGGGCTGGCGGAAGTTCTCATCCAGCGTGATCCCGAAGATCTGGGACATGCCGCGGGAGATGTTCACGCAGCCGGAAAAGTCCGTGTAGATCTGCAGGGCGTAGCCTAACGTGGCCGCCAGCAGGAGAGAGCCCGGCTGATGCCGGAAATCGCCGAAGACAGCCGAGACGAGAACGCCGATGCGGTCCGCGATGACCAGCTTCTGGAAAAAGCCCCATATCATCAGCTGCGCGCCGAAGCAGACCCTTGTGTAGTCGAAGCGGTTCGGTGCGGTAAGCTGCGGCCCCAGATGGTCGAACCTGGGGATGGGACCCTGCAGGATGTGGGGGAAAAAGATCACATAGAGCAGGTACTTGAAGAAATTGCGCTCCGGGGCATACCGCTTCCAGTAAACGTCAAGCAGGTAACCCACGGTGGAGAATGTATAATAGGAAATGCCGAGGGGGACGATCACGGAAAGCGCAGGAGCGGTCCCCGCTCCGGAAATGAGCGCGGCGAGAAGCGCGGCGGCTTTCTTTGCGAACTTCGTCCAGACCAGATACCCAAGCACCAAAATAAGAGCAGCCAGAAGAATCCGCCTGCACTGTTTTTTGTTCTCGTTTTTCAGCCTCTTCTTTTCCCCGGCGTCCTCAGCCTGTGCAAGAGCCTGTACAAGGCTTTCGTTCCTGCCGCTGATCAGCAGAGCGGCGCCCCAGGTGATTAACGCAGTTCCTGCCAGGAAAGGCAGGAAAATGACCCCAGCTTGCACGTAGAAATATACACTTCCCGCGAGCAGGGCGATCCACCTGATCTTTGCCGGGACGGCAAAATAGCAGATGACGAGGGCCAGGAAAAAGAGCAGGAACTGCAGCGATGTAAAACTCATGGCGTATAAAGCTCCGTTATGCCTCTTCCTGCAGTCTGACGACCAGCGCCATGATCGCATCGACGGAATTGAAGTTTTCGGGGACGATATCGTCCATGTCGATCTCAATGCCGAAGGCGTCCTCAAGCTCGGAAATCAGAGCTGTCAGGTCAAGAGAACTCAGCAGCTTGTCATCCACAAGCGCGGTCTCGGTCTCATATTCAATGGTATCGTCAATTTCGCGAAGAATAGCGAGAAGCTGTTCCATTTCAAAACCTCCGTATAAGCATGGTCAACGGCTTATGCAGCCTGTATAACTATAACAGAGGGGAAATAATAATGCAAGATAATTGCAACACAAATGTAACAACTAGAGGATAATTGCAATTTCAGGGTCATTACGGTATGATGAAGATTAGGTTATTATTCGCGGCCGGAAGGAGGATATCGGGATGGAATTCAAAGAGCTGATCAAACGCCGCAGGAGCGTCCGCTCCCTGCAGGCAGGAAGAACAATAGATAAGGAAACGATCGAGGAGATCCTGCGGGATACGCAGATGGCGCCGAGCTACCGCAATTCCCAGACGGGGAGATACTATGTCGTCTGTGATCCGGAAAAGATGGCAAAGATCAGCAATGATCTTCTGCCCGAGCGCAACCGGCTGGGCAGCCGCAACACCTGCGCCTACATTGTGACGACTTTCGTGAAGGGCATCGCCGGGTTTACGAACGGCGCGGCCGACAATGAGCTGGGCGACGAGTGGGGCGCCTACGATCTGGGCCTGCAGAACGCCTATTTCGTCCTGAGCGCTTCGGACCACGGTCTGGATACGCTGATCATGGGCATCCGCGACGCGCAGGGACTGCGCGCGCTGCTGGACATTCCCGAGGAGGAAGAGGTGGCGGCCGTGCTGTCGATCGGATACCGTGACGGAGAGCCCGCCCTGCGGCCGAGAAAGGATCTCGGGGAGATCGCGTTCTTTTCCTGAGCGGCGGACGGCAGACGGGATAACGGATTAAAGTTGGAGAGCAGAGAAGGCATGAATTGTACCAGATGCGGAAGCAGGATCCCGACAGGGTCCTATTACTGTGACTGCTGCGGAAAGCAGATCGAACTGGAGGCCAGGTACTCCGGCATATTAAAGCTGAAAGTGGCGCCCGGCGGTCAGAAGCCGGGAGCGGGATATCTTTATGCCGGCGCGGGCCCGCTTGGCGGGATCGCGAGGCCGAAGGAGGCGGAGCCGGGACCGGTCGGAAAGCTCCTGCGCAGGATAGGGGCCGTGCTGATGAAGCTGACGCTGCCCCAGGCGCTGGTGATCTTTCTTCTGTCGGCGGTCATCGAATATGCCATCACATGGAATATCCTGCGGCAGGTATGGGTCTACCAGGATTTTTCGCTGCCCGGTCTGATCAACATGTTTATCTGCAGGTTCCTTCCCTTTGAGCGGCAGGTGCCCTTCTATCTGGTGGGCAGACAGTACCTGAACGCGACAGGGATCGACCTGTTTCTCTGGATCGTGCTGGATATCGTCAAATTCATTCCTGTCGTGCTTGCCCTGACGGGCGGCTGGCGGATGTTTGAAAAGGCAGGCGTCCCGGGGAAGAAATATCTGATCCCACTCTATAATGTCTATTACATTACCAAGATCGCAACAGGATCCGGGCGGTTTTTCTGGACCATCCTGGGGCTCAGCGTGCTGGCCTGCATCGGTGCGTCATCAGGAGCCGAGAGCAGCATTTACGGACTGATCTTTATGCTGGGCTTCTGCTACATCTATATTATGGGAAAGCTGGGACAGTCCTTCGGCAAGAAGATGGGACTCGGCATCTGGCTGACGCTTCTGCCGTTCTTCGTTGCCGCTTATCTTGACGACTATACCCGCGGCGGCACCGTGTACGGCTTCTGGTTCCTGCCGGAGATCCTGATCTGCCTGATCGGCTTCGGAGCAAGCAAGTATGTGGGTCCCCCGGCGAAAAAAAGTAAGAAGGCCGCTGTTGCTGCAGCGTTCACCCCAATGAATACCGGACGCCGGGATGCGGGTACTTACAATGTACCGCCGCAGCCGGAAGCGACCGTCAG
>CAMOKZ010000042.1 GCA_946618155.1 uncultured Lachnospiraceae bacterium
ATGCCGCGAAGGCTGGACGCGGGCAGGATGACCCGCTCGTACCCCAGCTTTTTCGCCTCGAGGACACGCTGCGCGGCCATGCTGACTGCGCGCACCTCGCCGCTCAGGCCCACCTCGCCGAAGACGACGGTCTTCTCGTCGATCAGGATATCCTTGAAGCTGGAGATCAGCGCCAGCACGATCCCGAGGTCCACGGCCGGCTCGCGCATGCGGATGCCGCCGGCGATGTTGACGTACACATCCTGGGCGGAAAAGCGCATGCCCAGCCGCTTTTCCAGCACGGCCAGCAGGAGGTTGACGCGGTTGACGTCGGCGCCGTCCGCTGTCCGCCGCGGGTAGGCCAGGGTGCTGGGCGTGACCAGCGCCTGCACCTCCACGAGGATGGGCCTTGTGCCCTCCATCGAGCAGGCCACCACCGAGCCGGAGGCGTTCTCCGGCCGGCCCTCCAGCATATACTCGGAGGGGTTCGGGACTTCCCGCAGCCCGCTGCCGGTCATCTCAAATACGCCGATCTCGTTGGTCGAGCCGAAGCGGTTCTTTACCCCGCGCAGGATGCGGTAGGCGGCGTACCGGTCTCCCTCAAAGTAGAGGACGGTATCCACCATGTGCTCCAGCACCCTCGGGCCTGCCACCACGCCTTCCTTTGTCACGTGTCCCACGATAAAGATGATCACGCCCAGCCCCTTTGCGATCTGCATCAGGACCGAGGTGCTCTCCCTCACCTGGGATACGCTGCCCGGCGCGGAGGATACGGCCTCGTTGTACATGGTCTGGATGGAGTCGATGACGACCACGTCCGGCTTTTCCGTCTCGATCGCCTCGCGGATGTCCTCCAGGTTCGTCTCGCACAGCAGCAGGAGACGGTCCGTAAAGTCCCCCATCCGGTTCGCCCGCAGCTTGATCTGCTGCAGGGATTCCTCCCCGGACACGTAGAGGACCTTGCGCGTCCCCTCAGTCAGGTTCCGGCAGACCTGCAGCAGCAGCGTCGACTTGCCGATTCCGGGATCGCCGCCCACCAGGATGAGGGATCCGCCGACGAGACCGCCGCCCAGCACCCGGTCCAGCTCCGCAAAGCCGGTGGGAACGCGCACGCTCTCATCTACGCTGACCTGGGTGATCTGCTGCGGTTTGACCGCGCCGCGCGCGCGGACGTTTTTCCCCGCTGCGCCGCTCTTTGCCCCGGCCGCGGGACGGACCGGCTCTTCCACGAAGGTATTCCACTCATTGCAGGCGGGGCACTGCCCCATCCATTTCGCGCTCTCATAGCCGCAGTTCTGGCAGAAGAACTGCGTCGTTCGGGATTTTGCCATTTCTGCTCCTTTTACTGCCCGTCTTTCTTCTTTCCGGTGGCGGCGAAGACGATCTTATCCTCCCGCACCAGGGCGCTCACCGCGCTGCCGGCGGAAAGCTTCCCGGCCAGGATCTCCTCCGAGAGCGGATCCTCCAGCATGCGCTGCACCGCGCGGCGCAGCGGACGCGCGCCGTACTTTTCGTCATAGCCCTGCTTAGCCAGAAGCTGCTTGGCCTGCGGCGACACCCTGAGGGTGATCTGCATCTGCTCCTTGCACCGCTTTGTCAGCTCTTTGGTGAGCAGGTCCACGATGCTGCCGATCTCTTCCCTCGTCAGGGCGTGGAAGACGATGGTCTCATCGATACGGTTCAGGAACTCCGGCCTGAACAGCCGGCGGATCTCATCCATCACGTGCCCCTTCATCGCCTCATAGTTCTTCTTCGCATCGTCCCCGGAGCCGAACCCCAGGTGCCGCGGCGCGATGATGGACTGGGCTCCCGCGTTGGAGGTCATGATCAGGATGGTATTTTTAAAGTCCACCTTGCGTCCCTGGGCGTCGGTGATATGCCCCTCATCCAGGACCTGCAGCAGGATGTTGAAGACATCCGGATGGGCCTTCTCGATCTCATCGAACAGGATGACCGAGTAGGGATGGCGCCGCACCTTCTCGGAGAACTGGCCGCCCTCCTCGTAGCCCACGTAGCCGGGCGGCGAGCCGACCAGCTTCGAGACGCTGTGCTTCTCCATATATTCCGACATGTCGACGCGGATCATGGATTCTTCGCTGCCGAATACCGCCTGGGCTACCGCCTTGGACAGCTCGGTCTTGCCCACGCCCGTGGGCCCGAGGAACAGGAAGGAGCCGATGGGCCGGCGCGGATCCTTGAGGCCTGCGCGGCCTCTCTTCACCGCCCTGGCCACCGCGCTGACCGCCTCGTCCTGGCCGATCACGCGCTTGTGCAGTTCTTTCTCGAGATTGAGGAGGCGCTTCCCCTCCTCCATGGCCACTCTGGACGCCGGGATGCCGGTCCAGGCCGACACCGTCGCCGCCACGTCCGCCTCGGTCACCCGGGCGGGCGCCTCCCCGCGGGTGCTCTTTCTGCGGAGCCTGCGCATTTCCTTTTTCTGCAGCTTCTCCAGCTCGGCGTACTGCTCCCGGGCCAGGTCCATGGCGCCGGCGCTGATGCTTTCCCGCACCTGCTCTTCCAGCTGCCTGCGCAGCGCCTGCTCGTCCTCCTCCTTCTTCGAGGGCTTAAAGCTGCCCAGCCTGCACCGGGCCGCCGACTCGTCCATGACGTCGATCGCCTTGTCCGGCAGGAAGCGGTCGCTGATATAGCGCTGGGAGAGGGTCACCGCGGCCTCCAGGGCACCGTCGGTGATGACCAGGCCGTGATGCGCCTCAAAGGCGGGGCGAAGGCCCCGCAGGATCTCCAGGGTCTCCTCCCGGGTGGGCTCCTCCACCATGACCGGCTGGAAGCGGCGCTCCAGGGCCGGATCCTTCTCGATGTGCTTGCGGTACTCGTCCACCGTGGTCGCGCCGATCACCTGCAGCTCGCCGCGGGAAAGGTAGGGTTTCATGATATTGGCGGCGTCCAGGGCGCCCTCCGCCCCGCCGGCGCCGATGATCGTATGGATCTCGTCAATAAAGAGCAGCACATCCCGGCTGGCTGCCGCCTCGCCGAGGATCTTGCGGATGCGCTCCTCGAACTCGCCGCGGTACTTGGTGCCCGCGACCATGCCCGCCATGTCCAGGGACACGACGCGGCGCCCCGCCAGGATCTGCGGCACGTCCCCTGCCGCGATCCGCTGGGCAAGTCCCTCCACGATCGCCGTCTTGCCGACGCCCGGCTCGCCGATCAGGCAGGGGTTGTTCTTCGTCTTTCTGCAGAGGATCTGCAGGATGCGTCGGATCTGGTCCTCACGGCCGATGATGGGGTCCATGCGCCCCTCCGCGGCCTGCTGCGTCAGATCCCGGCTGAACTGGTCGAGGGTGCCGGTGGCCGCCTGGCCGTCCTGCCCGGACCGGATGTTGTGCATCAGGTCCCTGGACTTCTCGTCCGTGATCCCCATGATGTCCATGAGCATGGTGTAGATTCTCTGCAGGTCCGCGTTCATCGTGTGCAGCAGCCTTGCCGCCACGCACTCCACGTCCCGCAGAATGGCGAGCAGGAGGTGCTCTGTCCCGATCTTCGCGGTCTCATAGATCCGCGCCTCCTCGGCGGCGTCCCGCAGGATGTCCTCCGCCCGGGGCGTGTAGCCCTCCTCCTTCGCCAGGACGGTCCCGCCGCTCTCGGCGATCAGCTCCTCCATCTTTTCGAGGAGGCCTTCCCGGGTCACACCGCACCTGGCCAGGACCACGCCGGCGGTCCCGCTCTCCTCCATCACGAGCCCGAGCAGAAGATGCTCGGACCCCACATAGCTGTGTCCGTTGCGCGCCGCCTCGCTCCTGGCGTACCCCAGGGCGCGCGCAGCGCTGTCTGTATATTGTTCAGGCATTCGCTGTTCTCCCTCTTGTTGATGTATCTTCAGTCATTCTCCCCGGCCGACTCGTACTCCTCGTAGATCTCGTCGATCAGCGCGTAGAGATCCTCCCTCGAGATCTGCCGGCAGTGGGCGCGGGCAAGCTCCACCCGCAGGCTCTCCCTGATCTGGGACAGGGCCCGCTCCCGGTCATGGTCGAGGGCGACGACGGCGCCGCGTCGCCGGTCGATGGTCACGAACCCCTCCTGGCGCAGGACGCTGTAGGCCTTGTTGACGGTATGCATGTTGATCCCGATCTCCTCGGCCAGCTGCCGCACCGAAGGAAGGGAATCCCCCTCCCGCAGGGTGCTCGCCGCGATGGAAAGGATGATCTGGTTGCGAAGCTGCATATAGATGGCTTCATCGCTCTGGAAATCGATCTGGATGACCATACGTCTCTCCCTCCTTTTCCGCATCTGTTACACGCAAACTATAACAAATAACCCGGAGGCTGTCAACGTGACGAAACGCAGATGGTATGTGGCCTGGAGGCGGAGCCGTGAACAGGCACAGACAAGGAAGGCGGCGCTCCGGCCGGCCATCTCCATGACCGGCGCGGTGCGCCGCCGCGCTTCTTTTCTTTTTCTGGTCTTTCTTTACAGATCGATCATGTCGATCTCAACGCCGGATCCTGCGCCGGCACCTCCGCCGGGCTTGCCCTTCCGGCCTTTTTTATCGGCTTTGCTCTCCGCGGGCTTGCCCTGTGCGGGCTTTCCCTGCGGGGCTGCCGCCGCGGTCTGGGGCGCTGCGGCCGTCGTCTGCTCCGTGGGCGCTGCCTGCTGCGGAGCGGCCGTGCCCTGGCCGGTGCCGACCATCGTCGCGCGGATCACGCCCTGGGGCTGCTGCGCCTGCGCGCTCTGTCTGGCTTCCTGCTCATACTGCGGCATCTGCTGCGGGCGTCTCTGCTGGCGCTGCGGCTGGGCTGCGGGTGCCGGTGCGGCCCCTCTTGCTCCCTGGCCCTGGCCGGGCGCGGCAGGTCCGGGGGCGGGTGCGCCGCCGGATTTTTTCGCCTGCTTTTCGGCTTTCTTGCGGGCCTTCTGGGCGCTCTTGCTGTCGGAGTAGCCGTAGCTGCGGTAATCCTTCAGTTCTTCCTTCAGCTCGCGGTTCTTCAGCAGAAGGTTGATCAGCAGGAAGAGCAGGAGAACGCTCAGCGCGATCAGGCCGTAGATGATCTTCGTGTACAGGTTGATCTGATCCTTATACGCAATGATCTCGCCCTTGAGGGTGGTGATCGTGTTCTGCGCGTTGCTCACCGTATCGCGGAATACGCGCACGAACTGGGAATCCTCGGTCTCGGTCTCGACCTCCTCGGTCTCGGGTTCTGTGGGCGGCTGCGTCTCCGGCTCGGTCTCGACGGGCGCGATGGGCTCCCCGTCGCTGACCACGTTGAGCTGGTAGGGATATTCATCCCCGTTCCCGGCGCGGACCGTGATGGTGATCGTCGCGGTACCGTCCTCCCCGATCTCATTGCCGGTGATCGATGTGATGGTCGCGCTGCTGCTCGTGGGAACCGGCTCCAGCGCCAGCTGGGTCGTTCCCGCGGGGACCGTTACCGTATAGACCGTCGTGCCGTAGGCGAATTCGGGAGAGACCACAGCCCCTTCCGTCGTGATGCCCAGGCTGCTCAGCGAATTGTCATCCTCCGAGGCCAGGGCGCGCACGCCCGGAACCGCGGCCATCAGCAGCAATGTCAGTATAAGGATCCGTATCTGTCCTGCAACCTTTTTCATTTCTCCACTCCCTTATCTCCTCAGAGGCTGCCTTCCGGCGCCTCGTCGATCGCTTTCCCGATATCATGACGGAAGAAGCCCTGCTCAAACGAGATCTTCTCCGCCGCCTCGTAGGCCTTCTTCCTGGCCTGCTTTAAGTCTGTCCCTGTCGCGGTCACGCCGAGGACCCGGCCGCCGTTTGTCACGAAGGCGCCGTCCTTCTTTGCCGTTCCCGAGTGGAAGACATAGCAGCCTTCCATGGCGCCGGCCGCCTCAAGCCCCTCGATGGGATAGCCCTTTTTGTAGCTGACCGGATAACCGCCGGAAGCAATGATCACGCAGACCGCGGCATTGTCCGCGAACCGCAGGTCAACGCCGTCCAGCGTCCCGTCGATGCACGCTTCCATGACGTCCACCAGGTCGTTCTCCATCCGCGGGAGCACCACCTGCGCCTCGGGGTCGCCGAAGCGGGCGTTGTACTCGAGCACCTTCGGTCCCTGTGCCGTCAGCATCAGGCCGAAGAAGATGATGCCCTTAAACGGCCTGCCCTCCGCCGCCATGGCGTCCACGGTCGGCTGGAAGATCTTTTCCTGACAGTACTTCGCGATCTCTTCCGTATAGAAGGGGCTCGGCGAGAAGGTGCCCATGCCGCCGGTGTTCAGGCCCGTATCCCCGTCGCCGGCGCGCTTGTGGTCCTGCGCCGAGGTCATGGGAAGAATGGTCTTTCCGTCGGTGAAGGAGAGCACGGAGACCTCGCGGCCCGTCATGAACTCCTCGATGACCATGCGGCTGCCGGCGTCGCCGAACCGGCGCTCCTCCATGATGGCGCGAACGCCTGCCTTCGCCTGCTCCATATCCTCGCAGATCAGCACGCCCTTGCCCAGCGCCAGGCCGTCCGCCTTGAGCACCACCGGGAAGGATGCCTTCTCCCCGAGCCAGGCGAGGGCCGCTGCCGGATCCGAGAAGGTCTCGTAGGCAGCTGTCGGTATGCCGTATTTTTTCATCAGGTCCTTGGAGAATGCCTTGGACCCCTCCAGGATGGCCGCGTTCGCCCGCGGGCCGAACACCCGGAGGCCCCTGGCCTCAAACACGTCGACGATGCCGCCCACCAGCGGGTCATCCATGCCGACGACGGTCAGGTCGACGCTGTGCTCCCGGGCGAAATCCGCCAGGCGCTCAAATTCCATCGCCTTAATGTCCACGCACTCCGCGATCTGTCCGATCCCCGCGTTGCCCGGGGCGCACCAGATCTTTTCGCAGCGGGGGCTCTGCGCGATCTTCCACGCCAGCGCATGCTCCCTGCCGCCGCTCCCGACGATCAGTATTTTCATTTTGTCACTCCCTTGAGACTCCCGCCTCCTGAGGCGGCAGGTGCTTCACTCTATTCTCCGTCAGCGGGCGCGATGCGCACCCGGCCGGTCTCATCCACGCTGACCCGGCCCTGGGCGATCAGGGCGAGGGCCTCGGGGAGGATCTCCCACTCCGCCTCTTCCATCACGCGTCTCTGCAGTGTCTCCGGGGTGTCTTCCTGCCTGACCTCCACGGCCTTCTGCAGGATGATCGGTCCCGTATCCGTTCCCTCATCCACAAAGTGCACGGTGGCCCCCGTCACCTTCACGCCGCGCTCCAGCGCTTTCTCGTGAACCTTGAGGCCGTAGCAGCCGGTCCCGCAGAAGGACGGGATGAGCGAGGGATGGATGTTGATGATGCGGTTCCGGTAGCGGCGCACCAGCTCCTCCGGCAGCACCACCAGGCAGCCGGCCAGCACGATCAGGTCCGTGTGCCGCTCGTCCAGCGCCTGTCCCAGCGCCGCGTAGAACGCGCCGCGGTCCGGATAGGCCTTCGGGGAGATGCACAGCGCCTCCACGCCGGCCTTTTCGGCTCTTTTCAGGGCGTAGGCCCCGGGGTTATTGCTGATGACCGCGGTGATCTCCACGCCGGGGAGCCCGCCCCGGGCAGCGCGGTCCAGGATGGCCTGCAGGTTCGTCCCCCCGCCGGATACCATCACGACCGTTTTCAGCATAAGACCACTCCTTTGCTGCCTTCCCGCGCCTCGCCGATCACGAAGGCTTCCTCGCCGGCCGAGCGGATGGCAGCGGCAGCCGCGTCCGCTTCTTCCGGACGCACCGCGAGCACCATGCCGATGCCCATATTAAAGGTATTGTACATCATCTGCGTCTCGATGCCGCCCTGCTTCTGCAGCATGCCGAAGATGGCGGGCACCTCGTAGCTGTCCCTGTTCACCACGGCGCAGATCCCCTCCGGGAGCATCCGCGGGATGTTCTCGTAGAAACCGCCGCCCGTGATGTGGCTGCAGCCCTGCACGGTGACGCCGGCTTCGCGCACCGCGCGCAGCGCCCTGACGTAGATCTTCGTGGGGGTGAGCAGCTTTTCGCCCAGCGTCATGCCGAGCTCGTCACAGTACACGTCCAGCGCCTTCCTCTCCATCGGGAAGACCTTGCGCACCAGCGAGAAGCCGTTGCTGTGCACGCCGGAGGAGGCCATGCCGAGCAGAACGTCCCCGGGCCTGATGCCGCTGCCGGTGATCATGTTCTTCCGGTCCGCAACGCCAACGGCGAAGCCGGCCAGGTCGTACTCATCCTCCGGATAGAAGCCGGGCATCTCCGCGGTCTCGCCGCCGATCAGCGCCGCGCCGGCCTGCGCGCAGCCATCGGCCACGCCGCCCACGATCTGCGCGATCTTTTCCGGGATGTTCTTCCCGCAGGCAATATAGTCCAGGAAGAACAGCGGCTCTCCGCCCGCGCACGCGATGTCGTTCACGCACATCGCCACGCAGTCGATGCCGACCGTATCGTGTTTATCCAGCAGGAACGCCAGCTTGAGCTTGGTTCCTACGCCGTCCGTACCGGAGACCAGGACCGGTTCCTCCATCTCCTTGAACGCGTTCATGGAGAAGGCGCCGGAGAACCCGCCGATGCCGGTCAGCACCTCTGGCCGCATGGTCTTCCGGATATGTTCTTTCATCAGTTCGACTGAGCGGTATCCCGCCTCGATATCTACGCCGGCACTCTTATAATCCATCTGGTGTGTTCCCTCCGTTTGCTCGTCTGCTTACTCGTCCTGCGCGTAACCGCGGAAGCCCTTTTCCTGCAGACGCTCGTCCTTTGCCTTTACCTGCGCTTCCATCGCCGCCGCGTAGTCCTCCAGCTTTTTCAGGAGCCCGTCGTCCGCGACCGCAAGGATCCTGGCCGCGAGAAGGCCCGCGTTGGCAGCGCCGCCGATGGCGACCGTAGCCACGGGAATGCCGGTGGGCATCTGCAGGATGGAATACAGGGAATCCCTGCCGCCGAGCGAAGTGGTGTGCATCGGCACGCCGATCACCGGAAGCGGGAAAAGCGCGGCGCACATGCCGGGCAGATGCGCGGCCATGCCGGCTCCGGCGATGAGGACCTTGATTCCCCTGTCCTTCGCGCCCTTCGCGTACTCGAAAAAGAGGTCCGGTTCGCGGTGTGCGGAGATGATCCGCATCTCATAGCTGATCCCGAACTGCTCCAGAATGGCAGCGGCTTTGCCCATCACGGCCATATCCGAATCGCTGCCCATTACGATTCCAACTAAAGGCATAATCTGTCCTCCATAAAGTCTGCCATGTGTCACCTCTTAACATACCCTATTTACCCCGCAACCGTCAAGCGCATGTCAGACCGCGAAGTCCACGCGAAGGGTCAGCCCGGGCGCGTACTCCTCCATCAGCGCTCTTTCTCCGGCGCGCAGGCGCCGGGCAAGGTGAAGGGTGCGCTCATCATAGCGGATGGCCTCCGCGGGCGCAGGGGGAAGCTCCCACGGCGTCCTTTTTTTCTCCGCATCGCCGGAAATGACCGCCCCGGAGAAGACCGGGCCGGGCGCAGGGATCTCCGGCGCCCCGAGCACAAGGGTACCGGCGTACTCTGCCGCTTCCTCCCCGCAGGCGAGAAGCTCTGTCTCCAGCACCTCGAGCCTTCGGCGCACGAAGCGCGCGTCCAGGTAGAAGGCCTCATCCTGGGCGTGGGCCGCCGCATGCTCCGGCGAGGGCAGCGCCCCGTAGTATCCTCTCTGGCAGATGACGTTCCGGTTGGCGATCTGCAGGGGCCTGCGGCAGAATACCGGCGTAAAGCCGAGGCCGGCCAGGGCATCCGCCGCCGCGCCGGCAAGGCGCTCCGCGCCGAGGGGATAATCGATTCCCACCGTGCGCGCCATCTCTTCCGCTTTTCCGGCGCCGGCTTCCACCGTAAAGGCCACGGCAGCCCGCTGCGCCTCCGCGAGGATCCGGCTCTCCGGACAGGCGGCCAGCCGCGCCGCCAGCGCTTCCTGCTGAGGCGAGACGGCCTCGCCGTAAAGATGAAGGAAGCCGGTGTCCTTATCCCCCTGCCCGGCCGCTTTCAGGGCGGCCTGCGCGCAGGGATCCGGCGTCAGCCCCAGGACCCGGCGCACCCTGGCCGCGGCGAAAAGATCCTGGTAATCGCTGATGAACCAGTAGATCGTTTCCCTGACCCGCGCGGGATCCGGGAGGGTGTCCTGCCCATAGGCGCCGTAGATCTCCAGAAACAGCTCCAGATGCGCCGTCACCGCCTCCGCGGCGTCCGGGTTCGCATCCCCCTCCGCGCACCATCCGGCAAGGGCGCCGAGGCTCTCCGCAAGAAAGCAGAGCGCCCGCCCGTGGGCAGTGCCGAGTTTTCTGCAGGCGTACACGGGATCCGTCCAGGCAGCCTTCGTCTTCGCCGCCCCGGCCGCTGGGGCCGCGCCTTTCCCTGCCCCGGCTGCTGCCGCGCTGTTCCCTGTCCCCGAAAACGGGAGCAGACCGGCGGCCATATCCCGAAAGTATGAATCAAAAGGAGCAGGAACGGTCCGTTCCTGCAGCATATCCGCTATCCTGCCCCCGGCCAGCGCCCTTCGCTCGGCCAGAAGCTCCCTCTGCGTATTCTCCATCCGGCGCCTCCCTCCGCGCCTTACAGCGCCAGGCCGACACAGAAGATCAGAAACCACACCGCCACCATCAGCCCGCAGAGGAGCGTGCCGATCTTACAGAAAATATAGGACCGGCAGCGGTCGCGGAAGCTGCGCAGTCCCATCACCATCCCGTAAAAGGCGATCAGGAAGGCCGCGGCGCCGAACGACCCCACCCAGGGTCCGCCGCTGCCGCCGCGCATCGCGCTGATTCCGGTCAGCACCACAAAAAGCAGGAGGGAGACGGCGCCCAGCACGGTCGCCGCGATCCCTCTGCCTGAATGGTTCGTCTCCTGATAGGAATACAGCGGTTCTCTTCTTCTCTTATCCATAGTAATGTCTCCTCAGCCTGTTGCAGACCGCAAAAATCCCGTACCCGATGACGCCGCCCAGGGTGTTGAGCATGATGTCATCCACGTCGAAGCTCCCGAGCCTGGTGAGCAGCTGGATCACCTCCACCTGCGCGCTCAGCACGAAGCTCAGGACCCCGATGCGCCATACGCTGCGCAGGTGGCGCCTGAGCACCGGCAGGATGGCGCCGAAGGGAATGAACCCCAGCACGTTTCCGGCAAGGTTAAGAAAAACCGCGCCGGTGCCGATCTGGCCGCGGTAGCGCCAGAACCGCCGGATCTCCCGGAAGGGCATAAGGTTATAGCGCGGTTCCCCGCTGCCCTGGCTCCTTCCGTACCACTCCGCCAGAAACAGGAAATAGATCATTGCCGCCACATACAGGCCGAACAGGATCCATCCTGTGATCCGTATCCGTTTTGCTGCTGCTTTCGTCATCAGAAGGTAATGCTCTTTTTCCTGCGCAGCAGCTTGACCCCGCTCACGAGCAGGAGGACCCCCGCTGCCGTTCCGGCCGAGAGGATCGTGATCCCGATCACCATATTGATGACGCCGGTGTTCCTCATCGTCAGATACAGTCTCTCTTTCTCTCCCATCGTAAACCTCCGTCCGCTTTCTCAGGCTTTTACGCCGTATTCTTCGTAATATGCGCTGATCGCACCGCGCAGCTTGTCGTCAATGATCACCTTCCCGCCGATCTCGCGGCCGTACAGATATTCCGTGACCTCGCCCATCGTCACGATGGAGGCGGTCTTCATGCCGTAGGTCTCCTCGATCTCCTGCAGCGCGCTCACCGCGCCCGTCCCGCGCTCCATGCGGTCCACGGAGACGACCAGGCCCAGCACCTGCACGTCGCCCTGGGCCTGCAGGATGGGAAGGGTCTCCCGGATGGAGGTGCCCGCCGTCGTCACGTCCTCGATGAGGACGACGCGGTCGCCGGTGCCCACCGGTCCCCCGAGGAGGATGCCCTTGTCGCCGTGATCCTTGACTTCCTTGCGGTTCGAGCAGTAGCGCACCTCGGCGCCGAACTTCTCGCTGATCGCCATCGACGCCGCGACGCTGAGCGGGATGCCCTTGTAGGCCGGCCCGAACAGAACGTCAAAATCCGTGCCGAAGGCTCTCTTGATCGTCTCGGCGTAGAAGCCGCCCAGACGGCGCAGCTGGCTGCCGGTGCGGTAGAAACCGGTGTTGACGAAAAACGGCGTCTTTCTTCCGCTCTTTGTCACGAAATCCCCGAAGCGCAGCACCTGCGATTCTACCATGAACTCGATAAATTCCTCTTTATATCTTTCCATCCGGTCTCCTTTCCTGTCTGCTTTCGTGCTCTTCTCTTCCTATCGGACCGCGCCGATCAGGTCGTTGATGTCGCTGATCCCCTGTCTGCACAGGTATTCCTCCAGGCCCTGCACGATCTTCGCCGCGCACTGCGGATCCCCGAAGGTGGCCGTTCCGACTGCGATGCCCGTCGCGCCCGCCAGGATCAGCTCCGCAGCATCCTCCCAGCTCGCCGTTCCGCCCATCCCGATGATGGGGACGGAGACGGCCCGGGCGGTCTGCCAGACCATGCGCACCGCCACCGGGTGGATGGCCGGGCCGGAAAGGCCGCCGGTCCTGTTGGCCAGGGCGAAGGTGCGCCGGTTCACGTCGATCTTCATTCCCGTGATCGTGTTGATCAGGGAGAGGGCGTCCGCCCCGCCCGCCTCGCAGGCCCTTGCGATCTCCGTGATGTCCGTCACGTTGGGGCTGAGCTTCATGATCACGGGCTGGCGCGCGACGCGCTTTACTGCCTTCGTGATCGCCTCCGCCGCCTCAGGCTTCTGGCCGAAGGCGATGCCGCCCTCCTTCACGTTCGGGCAGGAGATGTTGATCTCCAGCAGGTCGGCGTTCGTATCCGCCAGGCGCTCGCACACCGCCAGGTATTCCTCCTCGCTGTGCCCGCAGACGTTGACGATGATCTTCGTGTCAAACTTTTCCAGGAACGGCAGGTCCCGCTCCAGGAAGGTATCGATTCCCGGGTTCTGCAGCCCGATCGCGTTGAGCATGCCCGAGGGCGTCTCCGCCGTCCGCGGCACCGGATTGCCGGGCCACGGCTTATCCGCGACCCCCTTGGTCACGACAGCGCC
>CAMOKZ010000043.1 GCA_946618155.1 uncultured Lachnospiraceae bacterium
GCCGCTTTTTTGTCTGTCTCCTGCGCGGCCCCCGCGTAGATGGCGTCCATCCGCAGCGCCGCAAAATACACGATCAGGGACGAGATGCCGGCAAACAGGAGCTTATCGATACCGGCCCAGCCGTAGAAGACAAGGCTTGCCGTCAGCAGCACCAGCCAGCGGTGCGCGGCCGGGACGATGAAGTAGATCAGCACCGTCAGCGCGAGAAAGATCAGAAATGTCAGCGAGATAAAGCTCATAACTGCGTTTCCTCCCTCTCCCAGACATTCGGCGCGACTTCCTTCGTGATGCGCACTTCCGTGTCCTGAATCACTTTTCGTCTGCGCGGACAGGGATCTGCCTCCCTGCCGGTGTCAAAATAAACTGTGGCCGCAACGGCCCCGATCGTTTTGCTGCAGACGACCACATTGATTCCGTCGCCCCTCTGGCTTTTCTGCGAACCGTCAATGAAAATGCCGGCCTCCCCGTCCCGGTCCGGCGAACTGACCGCTTCATAGGAAAAGGCCTTTGTGCTTCCGGACACCGCTGCTCTGCCGTCCGGCTCCGCCGTATCCCGGATCACCTTACCGCCGATCCTTGCCGCCGCATAACGGCCGCCGGCGATCTCTTCCGGATCAAAGCCGAGGGCGGAAAAGGCGTCCTTCTGCCCCTGCGTCAGCACTGCCGGCTCATCGCCGCAGACCGAGAGGAAGACGGAAAACTCATCCTCATCCAGTCCTTCGAGCGTGCGCAGGTATGTCTCCAGCGTCAGGGAGCGAAGCAGCTCTATCTTGCCCAGCAGCGCCGTTTTCTGCCGCTCGTATACCGGTCTCTGGGTCTCATACCAGGCGTAGGCCTTATCCTCCCTGCGGTCAGGGAAGGTGAACTGCTCCTTCAGCCAGCCGCCCAGATACATCGTCCATTTGATGGCGCCGCTCAGGTTGTAATGGGCGTCGCTGCGCACATCGAGTGCGTAGTCGAAGCCGATCTCATCGATGACCTCGTTGACGTCCAGATAGGGAACGCCAAGCTGGCCGGCCAGTTCGGCGACCGCCCTGTGCCTCGCCTTCGTAAACACGTTATAGCCGGAGGTGATCACAAGTTCAGCTCCGTTTTCTTCACAGAGCTGCGCGATCTCGGTGACCTGGCTGACGATCTCCGCGTCGATCTCCTCCTCTTCCTCCGGATCGGACGCCGCGTATTCATCCGTGCGTCCCGTCTCCACAGCGGCGAGGGCGATGTTCCCGTTCATGCAGTCTGTCAGGTCATGTCCGTGGAAATTGCGGTAATCCAGCGTCTCCCAGTTCGCGTGCGACCGGTACATCACCGAATAGTATTCCCAAAGATCGATCTCGCCGAACCGGTCCGGATACATCTTCCGGATCGTCTCCAGAGCCTCTTTCTTGATCGCAGTCGAAGAGATCGCGTCAATGGAGCGGTGATAGATGAATTCCTCCTCGCCCTCCTCCACGGCAATGTCGTGGGCTTCCGTATAGAAGAAAGCCTTGGAATCGAGGACGACCACCTGCGGTTTCTGGCTGCGGAACATGTCCTTCAGCGTATATTTGGACAGGAAGACCGGCTGCTCCGGCTCACCCACGCACACTGCCGCGATCCCGAAGGACTGATACAGTTCCTGGCAGCTGACGTTCGCGATCGACGTGCTCGTGCCGACAAAGACCACATCATACTGATTTTTGTGTGCGCGCACATCCGCCATCCCCGTGCCGGTCGCCCAGTTGACCCCGTCCGGATATTTCAGGAACCGGCAGGCCATCAGATACAGGAAAACGCCGATTCCCAGAAAGACCGCCGTCCCGATCAGGCTCCGCGCAGTCCGCGATGTCAGTTTACGCATACAGAAAAGATCCTTTCCTTTCCGCCGGCGCCGTCCCTCTTACCGGTCGGCGAAGCGGATCACATTTGTTTTTTTCGCAGGGCCGGCCGCGTCCGCCACCGGGTAGCCGAACACTGCCGTGCACCATACCGTATGCCCGGCGGGCACGCCAAGCTCATCGAGCAGGCTCTTTGCCGGCTCCTCGTCCCTGAGCGTCATCAGGGCGTTGATCCACGCGGAACCGACGCCGTAGGAGCGCGCCGCGAGGAACATGTTCTCGGCCGCTGCCGAAGCGTCCTGACAGCCGTCGGGGTTTCTCCTGTCGTTCGAGATCAGCACGACGGCCTGCGGGTTGTCAAACCCGTAAAAATAGACCTTGTTCTCTGCCGCCGTCTCCTGCATGGCCGCCTTCAGGCGCGCGATGGTCTCCGGCTTTTCCAGCACCGTGAACTGCCAGCTCTGCATGTTGTGGCCGGTCGGCGCGTGGTAGCCCGCCTTCAGGATCATGTCCAGGACCGGGCCCGGAATGGGCTGCGCGGTAAAGCGGCGGATGCTCCTGCGGCCGAGGATGGTCTGCATCACGGGATTGAGCAGATCGATCGTATCCTGGTTGCTCCAGATCTGCCGGAGCGCCCGGCGGTCGATCTTCTTCATCCGGTTGCGCGGGATCTCCTCGAGCACCACGT
Source organism: uncultured Lachnospiraceae bacterium (assembly GCA_946618155.1). GTDB lineage: Bacteria > Bacillota > Clostridia > Lachnospirales > Lachnospiraceae > CAMOKZ01. Next base: position 2,503 of record CAMOKZ010000043.1, read on the forward strand.
AGCGCTGCGGGAGCTTATAGCGCTCCATGCGCTGCGAGAGGTACTTCCTCATCTCCTCCTCGCGGAAGGTCCCTGCCGGGACCACAAAGAGGACCGGGATCTGCCCCAGGATGCCGTCCGGGTCCGCGGCGCCGATGCAGGCGCACTCCCGGATGTCCGGGTACTGGCCCGCCACATTCTCCACGTCGATGGGGGAGACCTTCTCCCCGCCCACGTTGATGATATCGTCCGCACGGCCGAGCATGTAAACAAAGCCGTCCGCGTCCGTATAGACCATGTCGCCGGTCAGCAGCCAGCCGTCGCGGAGCGTCTCCTTCGTCAGCTCCTCCTGGCCCCAGTAGCCGTCCATGATCATGCCGCCGCGCAGCGCCATCCTGCCCGGATGGGCCTCGTCGCTCTCCATCGGATTACCGTCGGGATCGAGCACCCGCACCTCCACGCAGGGAAGGGGATGGCCGACCGCAAGGATGCGCTTTTCGTCTTTCACGGCCTCGGTCACGTTGAGGAAGAGGGCGCCGCCCGTCTCCGAGCTGCCCCAGGTATTATAGACAACGGTATTCGGCAGCGTTTCCGTGATCCAGCGGCGCTGACGCACCGTGAGGGATCCCGCCCCGACCTCGATATAGCGCAGGCTGCCCAGCACCGCCGCGAATTTGTCCTGCATCTGCATGCGGACGGTCTCGATGGAGGCGGGCACCGCAGCCAGAGCCGTGCACTGCCAGCGCGTCATGTTGTTTTCGATCTCCCGCGCGAAGGTAAAGCCGTTCTGCAGCACCACGGCCGCGCCCCGGTAGAGGACGGCGCGCAGCACCCGCAGCGCGTAGGAATGGTTCAGCGGGAGCGGAAGCAGGACGCGGTCGTCCGTCCGGATCCCGATTCCCTCGATCGTATTGGACAGAATATTGAATACGGCCCGGTAGGTCAGGATGACGCCCTTTGGCCGGCCGGTCGTTCCCGTCGTGAACAGAAGCTCGGCAATGTCCGACTCTTCCGGCATAACGTAGGCAGGTGAGGTAACGGGAGCCCTCAGGGCGCCGCCCTCCACCGCCGTTCCGGCGGGATTCTGGTACAGCTTTTTCAGGGACAGCGTGGGCACGCGGTCCGCGAATTCCTTCATCGGCTTGTCTGTCAGCAGCAGGCAGGCCCCGGCGTAATCGCAGACAGCCGCGACATTCTCCGGCGTCCCGTTCTTATCGATAAAGACAGCAATGCCCCCGGCATACTGGATGCCGAGGTAAATGGCGATCATCTCCGGCTTGGAGACGGCGGAGAAGGCTACCCGGCTCCCCTTCTTTACGCCAAGGGCGCCGAGGGCGGTACCGATCTCCTCGATCTTCTGTTTCAGCTGCAGATACGTCAGCGTCTCCTCCCGGAAGGCGGCAGCTGCTGCCTGCGGCCGCTCCCCCGCCAGTTCGAAGACCCTGCGGATCAATGTATCAAACATGGCTGTTCCTCTCACTCTTCCTGCAGGCGTTCGACCATGGCCGCCAGCCCGGCAACAGAATTGAAGTTCTCCTCCACGATCTCCTCATAGGGGATGGTGATTCCGAACTCCATGCTCAGGGCGGCAATGATGCCGGTGATCGTGAGTGAATCAAGAATGCCGTCGTCAACGAGGGCGTCCGATGCGGTAAAATCCACCTCCGGGAACTCTTCCTGCAGGAGGGCAAGTACTTTCTCTTCCATTGATATGACCTCCGAGATCAATCTCGATAAAATTGTTAACAAAAAGTTACAAAATAATTACCAATTTACTATACCATGCGGCCGCCGCGGATGCAAGTGCGGCAGGGGCGTGAAGGGCAACTTTTTTCCGGCGGCCGGGCTTTCCCTGTGCCCATGCTGTCCGGATATGCTATAATAGCAGAAATCACTTACCGACCGGAGGCAATTCATGCAGACTTTTCTTTCATCCCTTAACCCGAAGATTCTCAGGGACCGGCGCGCGTGGGCCGTCTGCCTGCTTCTCGGCATGGGCGTGACCGCCCTGCTGGACTGGGAGATCCTTTTTTCGTTTACCGACGCGCGTCCCCTGCGCCCGCAGGACCTTGCCGCGACTGCCGTTTTCGGCGCCCTCTTTCTTGCCGCCGCTGCCCTTCAGGACACAAAGTCTGACCGCGTCCTGTGCGGGATCTTTGCCGCCGTCTTCGGAATCTGCCAGTGGATCGGCGCCGTCTTCTCCCACAGCGAGACCTGGGACGCGTTTATCCACGGGAAAGCAAAGCTGCTCAAAGGCCTGGCCTTTGCCGGCGCCTGGTTCATTCTGGCCTTGGCCGCCGTCCGTCTCATCGCCGCGCTGGTGCGGCACGCCCCCGCTTTTTCCGCGGAGCAGGAAGAAGCGCCGAAATGGGACGGTCCCTTTGCGAAGCGCCTGCGCATCCCCTTCTTCTGGCGGGTCATGCTGCTGCTTCTGCTCTGCTGGCTCCCCTACTACCTGATCTTTTTCCCGGGGATCATGCACGACGATTTCTTCATGCAGGTCATGCAGCTTTTCCACCTGCCCACCCGCTTCCAGGGCCGCCAGGTGACCGACGGGATAAACATTCTCTACTCCAACGACCATCCGTTCCTTTACACGCAGCTCGTGGGGCTTTTCCTGCGTCCTGCCATACGGATCGGAAAAGCGAACTCAGGTATCGCGCTGTATAGTTTTCTGCAGATGGCGGGCTGCGCAGCGGCCTTTTCCGGTCTGCTGACCACCCTGCGGCGCTTTGGTACATCCCGCGCCATGCTGAAGGCTGCCCTCCTTGTCTGGGCCGTTTTCCCGTCCTATCCGATGTTTTCGTTCCTGATCGGTGCGGATGCGTTCTATTCCATCCTGTTTGCCGTGTTCATGATCTGCCTGATCCGGATCTACGGCACCGGGGGTGCGGCGCTGGAGCGTCCCCTCTTTCTGGCCGGCGCGGCCTGTGCCATCTTTGCAATGAGCGCCGCCAAAAGCCAGGGCGTCTATATTGCCGCCTTCATGTTCCCGGTCATCCTGCTCACCTACCGCAGGCACTGGAAACAGATTCTGCTGCTTTTCCTCGTTCCGCTCCTGTTCTACCACTACGTTTACACGGGTGCGATCTTTGACCGGTGCAGGGTCGCGCCTGCCGGGCGCCAGGAGGGTCTCTCCTTCTTCTTCCAGCAGACCGCGCGCTATGTCAAATACAGCGGCGATGACGTGAGCGGACAGGAGAAGGAAGCCATTGCAGCGATCTTAAACTATGACAAGCTGGCCGATCGCTACAATCCCTCTCTTTCCGATCCGGTCAAGGTGACCTTCAACGCGGACGCATCAGATGAGGAGATGCGCGCATACTTTTCCGCCTGGCTGCGGATGGGCCTCAGGCATCCGGATATCTACGTGCAGTCCTTCCTGGCCAATACCTGGGGCTACTATACCGTCAATTTCGGAGAATACAAGAACAATATGTTCTTTACCCTGAACAACCTGAAGACCTATCAGAAGGAAAGGCCCTGGGTCCAGGACCTGATCGATGACGGGACTATCTCTCCGGACCTGGTCAGGCAGCTCAGCTATACGCCCCCGGCAGCGCTCTCGCGGCTTCGGGGCTGGGCAAAGACGCTCCTTGGCCTGACCCGCAATGTCCCGGTCCTGAACCTTACGCAGCCGACCGGCGCTGTGATCTGGCTGACTCTGCTTGGCCTGCTGCTCCTGCTTCTGCGCAGGGACTGGCGCGGACTGATGACCTTCCTGCCGGTCTTCCTGTGTTTCGGTGTCTGCCTGCTGTCCCCGAAGAACTCCAATATCCGCTACACCATGCCGGACTGCATGATGCTGCCGGGACTGCTGGCGGCTGCGGCAGGGCACCTGAGCGGAGGCTTCGCTTCAGCTTCAGAGAAAACGGGCGATGATATGACAGCCGGACCGGCCGGACAGAGCCCGGTCAGAAACTAGAAGCTGCCGCGCCGGCGCCATACATAAATCTAAACGGAGAAAAACTATGGATCAGATCGCTGTACTCATTCCCTGCTATAACGAGAGCAAGACCATCGGCAAGGTCGTCGCGGATTTCCGCAAAGCCCTGCCGGAGGCGGTCATCTATGTCTACGACAACAATTCCACCGACGGGACGGACGAGATCGCCCGGGCCGCCGGTGCCGTTGTGCGCTATGAGCGCCAGCAGGGCAAGGGCAATGTCATCCGGCGGATGTTCCGCGAGATCGACGCCCGCTGCTACGTGATGACCGACGGGGACGACACCTACCCGGCCGACCAGGCTGCCCAGCTGGTGGAGGGCGTGCTGGAGCGGGACGCCGACATGGTGGTCGGAGACCGCCTCTCCTCCACCTACTTTTCGCAGAACAAGCGGCCCTTCCACAACTTCGGCAACTGGTTCGTGCGCCAGTCCATCAATCTGCTGTTCGGCAGCAACATCAAGGATATCATGACCGGCTACCGCGCCTTCAGCTACGAGTTCGTCAAGACCTTCCCCGTTCTTTCCCGCGGCTTCGAGATCGAGACGGAGATGAGCATCCACGCGGTGGACAAGAATATGCGCATCGAAAACGTGGTCATCGAGTACCGCGACCGTCCCGAGGGCAGCGTCTCCAAGCTCAACACCTATTCGGACGGGATAAAGGTCCTGCGCACCGCGGCGCGCCTTTACCGCAGCTACCATCCCATGGGCTTTTTCGGCGGGCTCGCCCTTGTCCTTGTCGCCCTGGCCCTGCTGTTCTTCCTGCCGGTCTTTTCCACCTATCTGCAGACCGGTCTCGTGCCGAAGATCCCGACGCTGATCGTGTGCGCCTTCACCATGGTCGCCGCCATCCAGTCCCTCTTTACCGGACTTACCCTGCACACCTTGATGCAGAAGAGCCGTCAGGACTTTGAGCTGCAGCTGCACCGCGTCTCGGATCATAAAAAAGTTCTTCTGAAGCAGTAGATGTACGGCAGCCGTATTTCCCGCAAAATCAAGAAGGTACCAGAGTGACGCCCATGGGCTGTCTGCTCCGGTACCTTCTTCTTTATCTCATTTAAATCCCTGCGTTCTGCAGGATCTTACCCGATCAGGTAAGTGACATTGATTCTGCCCTTTGTGGAAGTATTCATCATTTCAAGATAGATTTCGTACTGCTGGCCTTTTCTCATCCTCGGCCACAGAAGTTTTGCCGACGCGACCCCGCTGCCTCTTGCGCTGAAGGTCTTCCCGAAACCGGTCTTGTAATTCTCCACGCTGACATACTGGATCTTCCAGCCGCTGGCTGCGGTGACGACGAGCGGCGCGTTCTTGACATCCCCGGTGATCTTCGTCGTCCCGGAGGTGAAGCCAATGCTCTTGGATTTCGCAGCAAAGCTCTTGCCGCCGTTGACGCCCTTGAACGTGATGCTCTTGACGGGGTTGACGTACTGCAGGATCTTCACCGTGGTCGTGTAGGTTTTCGTTCCGATCTTATAGGTGACCTTCACGGTGCCGGCCTTTTTCGACATGAGCGTAATGCAGGAGGAGTGGCCGACAGAGGTATTGTAGTAATCACTCCTCCCGCTCTCATAAAATGAATCCCTATAGTTGTAGGTGCTCTTCTCGTCGCTGACCGAATAGCGCGTTGCAACGGCCGTGTTGCTTACCTTCACCGAACTTTTCGCGACCGACTGTTTCGTGCCAAGCCCCTGCACATAGAACATGACCGGCTGCCCGCCGCTCTTCGCCGCCCTGTACACCGTGACGGTCTTCGGCGCTTGGACCGCCGCCGACGCGGTGAGGGTGCAAAGTCCCATCATCATCACCGCTGCAAAAATGAGTGCCAGCAATTTTTTCCAGGTGTTCTTCATTGTTGTTTTCCCCCTTTACCTTTTGTCTACACCCTTGCTGTGTCTGCGTGCTGCCGCGGCGATTTTTCCCCCGCCGCCGGGGATCATTCCCCGTCGATCTCCAGGAACGCGTCCAGGAAGATCTTCATCGCCTGCTTCGACCCGACGGAAACGCGGATATACTCCTTCAGGAGTTCATTTCCGTAGGGATGGGTCAGGATGTTCTTCTCCTTCTCCAGTCTTGCCGCCACCTCGTGGGCGTCGTGTCTGGGTTTTACGAAGACGAAGTTGCCCATGCAGTCCTTTGTCCAGTAGCCTCTCTTTTCCAGTTCCTCCAGGAACCAGGCCTTGCCCTCTTTCTCCTGACGGATCAGCTCCTCTACGATCTCGGGCTGTTCGATCAGCCGCTCCGCGAACAGCAGGGCGATGGAGTTGGTGTCAAAGGTCAGGCGGCCGTTTTTGACATAGTGAATGATCTCAGGATTACTGATCACGATGCCGAGGCGGCACGCTGCCAGGGACATCAGCTTCGAGAAGGTGCGCAGCACGATCACGTTGTCCTCGCGCAGCGCGTAGTCCAGGAAGGTCTTGTCGTAAAAATAATGGTAGGCTTCGTCAATGATGACGACAGCGCCGACCTCGCGGGTCTTCGCGATGACCTTTTCCAGTTCCTCCTCCGTGTAGACGTTGCCCACCGGGTTGTTCGGATTGAGCAGAACGACAATGCGGGTATTTTCGGTGATCGCATCCAGGATCTTATCGATGCTGATCGTCAGGTCCTTCTCGTAGGCGACCGGCACATGGTGCAGGCCCAGGATGCTGCAGTTTACCCAGTACATCTCGAAGGACGGGGAGACCGTCACCACATCCTTCCCCTTCTCGCCGAAGGTCTCCAGCAGATAGCGGATAGCCATGTCGGAGCCGTTCGTGGCGGTCAGGTTGTCATAGGTCACGCCGTGGCCGAGGAAGGCCGCGTATTTGTTCAGAAAGCGGTCCGGTTCCGGGTAGATCGACAGGAATTCGGGCGTGATCTCTTTCAGGACACTGTCCACAAATTCCTTCGGCAGCCCCTCCGGATTCTCGTTCATGTCGTAGCGCAGCGCCCCGTACCGCCCCTGGGGCGGGAAGACCCTGTAGGTATCCCGGATATTCTCATTAACATAATAATGCACGATATTTCCTCCATATGCTGCTCCGGCGGCAGCGCCGCCGAAAGCGTGTATTCTGAATTATTATACCCTGTTTTCCCCGCTTTGAAAAGCGCCGGCGCCGCCGCCCGGCCGCTGCTCGTCTCCTTTTCGTTTCAACCCAAACTGTTTATAATTCATTCTGGGACGATCTTATGCCATGAACTTTTTGGCTCATTTCACAAAATGTCCTATATTTCCGCTCTGTTCTTGTATTTACCTTCTCACCCTGTTATAATACATACTGTTTCATTCAAATTCTGAAATTGCAAAATTGATACTGAACGAGGATCACACTATGAGCATGGAACTTACCAAGAAGGAATTTGATGTCCTGGCGGCCATGGCCCTCGCCGACGAGCCGCTCAGCCAGCGCCAGCTCGGTGAGCTGACCGGCTACTCGACCAGCACGGTCAACCGTCTCCTGAAAAGCCTGACGGAATACGGCTATGTGACCGGCGGCACCGTCACGGCAAAGGGCATGATCGCCCTGGAACCCTACCGCACCAAGCGGGCGCTGATCATCGCGGCGGGCTTCGGCTCCCGCCTGGTCCCCATCACCCTCAACACCCCGAAGCCTCTCGTGCGCGTCAACGGCAAGCGCATCATCGACGGCCTGATCGACGCCTGTCTCCAGGCGCAGATCGAGGAGATCTACATCGTCCGCGGTTATCTGGCGGAGCAGTTTGACGTTCTCCTCAACAAGTACCCGATGATCAAGTTCCTGGAGAACCCGATCTACAACGAATCCAACAACATCTCCTCGGCCATGGTCGTCCGCAATCTGATGCAGAACGCCTATGTGTGCGAGGCGGACCTGCTGCTGCGCAATCCTTCGCTCATCCGCAAGTACAATTACCGGTCCAACGTGCTCGGCATCTGGAAAGAGCGCACCGATGACTGGTGCCTGACCGAAAAGAAGGGCTTTGTCGACGAGGAGAAGATCGGCGGCCTCAACTGCTACCAGATGGTCGGCATCTACTACTGGAGCGCCGAGGACGGCAAGCGCCTGTGCGAGGACATCAAGACCGCCTTTGAAATGCCCGGCGGCCGCGAGCTCTACTGGGAGACCGTTCCGAACCAGGTCTTCCGCGGGAAATACAAGATCGAGATCCGTCCCTGCTTTGACGACGACGTGACCGAGATCGACACCTTCCGCGAGCTTAAGGAGATCGACCGGATCTACGATGTGAAATAAGAAACGGCAATCATTTTTTATAGAAAGAAAAGAGGTAATCCGATATGAACACTTCAGATAACGCCCAGCAGGCAGGTCTGAAAAGACAGCTCAACCCCATGCATGTCTGGGCGATCGCCTTCGGCTGCATCATCGGCTGGGGTTCCTTCATCAACCCCGGCAAAAAGTTCCTGCCCAACTCCGGCGTGGCCGGCACCGCCATCGCCATGGTGCTCGGCGCCCTGGTCATGGTCATCATCGCCCTCAGCTACGCCTACATGGTTCCGAAATACCCGAAGGCCGGCGGTGAGTTCACCTTCACCAAGAACTGCTTCGGTTCTGTTCCCGCCTATATCTGCGGCTGGTTCCTGATCGCCGCCTACCTGACCAACGTCCCGATGAATTCCACGGCCATCGGCCTGATCGTGGACGGTCTCGACGGCTCCGCCAATATTCTGAAATTCGGTTTCCACTACACAGTCGCGGGCTTTGATATCTACTTCGGCGAGATGATCTTCGCGATGTGCATCCTGGTCCTGTTCGGCATCCTAAACATCCTGGGCGTACAGAAGGCAGGCTTCATCCAGATCATCCTGTCTGTCCTGCTCGCCGTCTCCGTGTTCATCCTTTTTATCTCCGCTGTCTTCGGCGGAAAGACGGATGCCGCCAATTTCGCCCCCATCTGGGGTTTTGACAAGAACGCCGTCATCGCGGCGGGACTTACCGGAACGGATGTGAGCGCTTACGCCCACAGCGGAAACGCCGGCGTTGCCTCCGCCATCCTGGCCACCTTCGCGATCGCGCCCTGGGCTTTCGTCGGTTTTGATACCATTCCGCAGGCTGCGGAGGAATTCAAGTTCTCCTACCGCAAGGTCATGGGCATCCTTCTGGTTGCCATCGCCTTCGGCTGCTTCGTCTATGTCTCCAACAACACGATCACGGCGTGGACCCTGGCCAACTGGCCGGAGCACGTGATCGCCGGCGACTGGGTGCTGCTGGTCGCTGCCGAGGCGCTTCTGGGCACCTTCGGCAAGGTACTGGTCGGCATCGCCGTCTCCTGCGCGGTCCTCTCCGGCATCATGGGCTTCTATCTGGCCTCCAGCCGCCTGATGTACTCCATGAGCCAGGACGGCTATCTTCCCGCCTGGTTCGGCAAGATCGACCCGAAGTACAGCACTCCGCGCAACGCCATGATCTTCTGCATCCTGATCTCCCTCTCCGGTCCTATCCTCGGCAGGGAGGCCCTTGGCTGGTTCGTGGATATGTCCGCGATCGGCGCGTCCATCGGCTATTTCTTCACCTGTGCCTCGACCCTGGTCACCATGCCCAGGGATGGCGACGGATCACCGATGCTGCGCCTGATGGCCGCCGTCGGCGTCATCTTCTCGATCGCCTTCATGGTTCTGCAGCTCATCCCGATCCCGGGCCTTTCCGGCGTACATTTCGGGAAGGAAAGCTATATCATGCTGATCATCTGGATCGTGATCGGCATCGTGTTCTTCTTTACCAGAGTTAAAAAGAGCAACTGACAGTACACAGCAGACAGAGGGAATACACAATGAAAAAAGTATATACCTGTTTTACGACAAGCGTGATCCATGACGGTCATCTGAATATCATCCGGGAAGCCAGAAAATACGGCAGCGTTATCGTCGGCGCACTCTCCGACGAAGCCCTGATCCGCTACAATAAGTTCCCGATCATCCCCGTTGAGGAGAGGCTGCGCCTCTACCGCAACATCGAGGGCGTCGACCAGGTCGTCATCCAGAATGAGATGAACTATGACGACATGATCCCCCTCATCCGTCCCGACTATGTCATCCACGGCGACAACTGGACCAGCGGTCCGGTCACCGTGCTGCGCCAGCATCTGCTGGAGCTTCTCGAGAAATACGGCGGACAGCTGATCGAGGTGCCCTACACCTACAGCGAAAAGGTGCGCAAGGCGGACATCATCCTGAAGGACCGCCTCGCCATGCCGGAATACCGCCGCAAGCGTCTGCGCCAGCTGATCAAGATGTGCCCCACCGTGAAGGCCCTCGAGGCGCATAACGGCATGACCGGCCTGATCGCGGAAAAGACCGTCGTGGAGAACGGCGGAAACCTCGATCAGTACGACGCGATCTGGGTCTCCAGCCTCTGCGACAGCACGGCCAAGGGCAAA
>CAMOKZ010000044.1 GCA_946618155.1 uncultured Lachnospiraceae bacterium
ACCTGCGACCTCTGCGTCCCGAACGCAGCGCTCTACCAAACTGAGCCACGCATCGTTATCCAGCTCGATTATGATAGCACAGCGTTCGTGAAATTGCAAGCCTTTTTTTACGGGTTCGCCAGCGCGTAGAATCCGCTGACAACGGTGGTGATTTCGCCGTAGTCTTCCTGGCTCTGGGCGGACACGTTGATTCCGCCGCCCTGCAGGGTGAAGATGACGTCCACCTGGTCGTCGCCGTGATAGACGGCCTGGTCTCCGCTCAGCTCGGCGCTGCCGCTTATCCCGGCTGCCGCAAAGCTGAACTGCAGGGTCGTGCCGTCCTCGGAGGCCTGGACCTGCAGCGCTTCTCCGCTGTCGCAGAGGTAGGATCCGCTCCAGGAGGCAGCCGCCTCGCCAGAGGGGCTCTCGCCTTCTACGATGCCTTCCGCGCTGTCGTCGTCAGCCGCGTCTCCCTCGTCCTCTCCGCCGGTCCCGTCGGGATCGTCGGCCTCATAGTTTTCTTCTTCCCAGATCTCGCCTTCGTCGCCGCCGTCCTCTTCTTCCTCAGGCGCGGCGCCCTCCTCTTCGGCTGATGCATCATCCCCGGCGGCGGATCCGGCCGCTTTTGTCTCTCCCTGGATGACCTGCGCCGATGAGGCGCCATCTCCGGCGGTCGCCGAAGCCGTGCCGGCATTATCGATCTTCTTCCCGCAGGCGCTCAGCACCAGGATGGCGGACGCCAGCAGGATCAGCATTCTCTTTTTCATAGGTTTGGCCCTCCTTTTCGGCATCATTGTAACACGCTTCATCTGCGTGGGATACCGCGGAGGGCCAACCTTCAGAATATCTTAATAAAAATCCGACGAAAAACCAACGTTTCCACCACTTTGCAGTACAGCTTCCCGCCGGTGTCAAAGCGGATATTGTCGAGAATACCCAGCTCTGAATCGGTCTCGATATACTATACGGAGTAATTACATGCAAACAGTTTGTTCTGCGTTTTCACGAACAATCTGCCTTTCGACAGGGTGGTTTCTGTGCGAATCTGACAAACGCCCCTTGTGCAGGGAAACAAAACGGCGGATCCCTTCCCGGGCGTCGTCTGCGCAGCAGAGGGCCGCAATAGGCTGGCTCTGTACCCCCTTCCAGAGATACACGCCCAGGTAGGTCTGCATGCTGCTCCACCAGTAATTGCGGAGACAGCAGGTGTATCCGCGCAGGATGGGCAGGCGGTGAATAAACCGGCAGGTGCCGATCACCTGACAGGTGCCGAACAGCAGCATCTGCCGCATGCCCCGCAGGTCTTCCTCAGCGCCTTCCCCCGCGGCATTTTCCGTTTCACAGTGCCCGGACACGTGCCGAAGGCCAAGCCGGACGGCCCCCATGACCTGTCCGGCCTCCTCCTGTCCCTTCCTGGCTGACGAAGAGACCGCGACAAAGTGGAATTCTTCGTCAAGCAGGACAAAGGCGACAATGGCCCTGTCCGGTGCGCTGATCCGCGGAAGGACAAAGTCGAGGAAGCGTTTTTTGTCCCGCTCGTCGGCAAAAAGAAAACGGCGGAATGAAAAGACATAGTAACAGACATGAAGATCCGGCAAAAAGACGGTATGCATGAAATGACCTCCCAGACAGGCAGTGAATAGAAATGAAATGAGAAAAGAAATGGTAAAGCTCCCCTGACTAACCCCTCATCGCTCTCATCCTATCACTGCCGTATGGGAGAATCAATCCTACCTTTTTTGCCGGTCTGTGCTCTCTAATATGTCTGTCCGAACTGCGCGCTGCGCGCGTTCAGTTTCTCCATGATCCGCTGGGCCTCGCCCCCCGTCGCGGGGGTAGGCTGGTAATTGTTGCTGTAGGCATCCGAACTGACGCTGCAGGGAATGACCGTCAGCGCGCCGGGCTCGGCGCCCTCCGGCGTGACCGCAAAGGCCTGCTGGAGGATAATGGTATCCTTGTCGCTGGGATTGCTGTTGCCGCCGAAGCAGAAATTGGCCAGGCTGTAGGCGATCGTCCTGCCCTTGTACTGCTCAATGCCTTCCAGGACGTGGGGGTGATGCCCCACCACCAGATCCGCGCCCAGATCGATCGCCAGGTGCCCGAAGGATGTCTGGACCGAATCCGGGGAGTCGGCCAGCTCGCTGCCCCAGTGGAAGGCCACGACCACGAGCTTCGCGCCCCTGCTCCGCACATCCTCGATCGCCTGCCGCAGCTGCTCTTCCTTCTCTTCCCCGTTGGTGTCCAGCAGGTAGATGCCCACCAGGCCGATGCGCACGCCTCCCGCGTTCACGACGGCGGTATCCGGCCCGATGCACCAGGCGATTCCCTCGGCGTCCAGAGCGGCCTGGGTATCGTAGAGGCTCTGCTCGCCGTAATCCTTGCTGTGGTTGTTGGCGAGGGTGACCGCCTCGACCCCGCCCTCGGTGAGGACCTTCGCGTATTCCGCGTCGCCCTTGAAGGCGTACAGCTTGTCCGCGCGGGTCTCCAGGGTGGTGAGGGTGCCCTCGAAATTGGCGAAGGTAACGTCGTCCGCCGTAAAGATATCCTTCACATTCTGCAGGAAATAGCCGGGCCCGAAGCTGGCGTAATAGGCGTCGAAGCTGCCCTGTGTGCCGAAGGTGGCGTCGGTGCCCAGGGTACAGTCGCCGACGGCGCTGACCGTCACTTCCATCCGGTCGGTGACGGTGACCGTACAGCTGACCGGCGCGAGGCCCGCCGCCGACGCCTGCAGGACCGCCGTTCCCTTCTCCAGAGCCGTCACCGTCCCGTCCGCGTCAAGGCGCACCACGTTCTCGTCCGAATTGCTCCACTGCAGATCGTTCGCGAAGCCCATCGCCGGCTGCGTGGTCAGCTCAAGCCTGGCGCTGTCCCCCGGAAATAAGGAGAGCCCGGTTTCACTCAGGACCAGGCTCTGTGCTGCCTCCATGGCGGACATGGCCGGAACCGAACGGTTTCCGGCAATGTCCTCGGCATAGTAATAATAGATTGTTCCTTCATCGACCGGGAAGGGACCGGTGTATTCTTCATAGGCCGGAATCTCGGACATACCCTCCGCGGATCCCACATAGACGTGGGCAACGCCCGAACGGTCGTCCGCCGCATTCAGGACTGCCTGTCCTTCCGACACGCTGACCGTGACCGTCGGCGCCGTGGTATCGATCATCGGCACTTCGACCTGCGCGCTGAGCACTTCCTTGTCCGTGACGACCATGACCGCCAGCTCGCTGCTGTCAGCCGCCACCTCAAGTTTGGCTTTCCTGCCGCCCTGCGCCGGATAATCCGTCCCGTTCACGGTGATCGTCTGGATCTTTCCGGATGCTTTGACCGTCATCTTCACGGTCCCGGAGGTGCACCACTGGGCCGGCTCCTCGGTGACCACAACGGAAAGTCCCTCGTCGGCCGTCACGTTCTCGCTGCTGCCGCCGGGGGCGGAAAGCAGGCGCGTGACCAGGAAGACGATCAGGCAGATCAGCACGATGCCGCTTGCGACCATGATGATCTCTTTTTTCCCGATGCCGCCCAGCGAGATATCCTCGATGCGGTCAGTCAGCCACATGCGCAGCTTTCCGGGCCGCGCGGCGCGCTTGGGCTTTGCCGGGCGCTTCTTTTTCCCGCCGGCAGGCTCGTCCTCCGTCCCGGCCGGGATATCCTCTTCTCCGGAGGCTTCCGCGAATTCTTCCGCAGATTCTTCTGCAGATTCTTCAGCGGTATCATCTGCGATCTCCCGGGCCTCAGGCCGCAGGGTCCCGGGCTCTTCGCCCGCCCCGCTCTCTTCCTCCGCTTCCGCTGCGGGAGCCGGCTGCACAGGCGCTGCGCCGGCAGGCTCACCCGCAGGTTCGCCGGCAGGAAGATCTGCGCCGTAGGGCTCTTCCGGAGCCGGGGCGCCGTCCTGCATCTCCGCCGCAGGCAGATCTGCATCGAAGGGCTCCTCCGCGGCAGGTCTGGCTTTTCCTTTGCCTTTTCCGGCAAAGAGGCTGCCGATGCCGCCGCGCAGTTTTCCAGCAGCGGCCTTAACGCGGGCGCCGCGCTCAGGGGTTTCCCCGGCGGCTTCCGCTTCTGCCTGCTCCTGCAGGGTCTCATCCGGCTCCGACGCTTCCGGCAGATCCGGGAATTCCTCCGCAGCGATATCGGCGGCTTTCCTCTTTCTGGCGGATGTCCCGCCGGAAATGCCGTCGCGGACCTTGCTGATCAGCCTGCCGGGATGCCGGGCAGTCTCTGCCCTTTCTCCCTCCAGCTTTTCCATGAAGTCGACATCGTCCTCATAGATCACGTCCGAAGCATCCGGCGCTTCCTGTCTTCTGACAGGGCCTCCCCCGGAAAACAGGCTGCGGATGGCCGCGATCAGGCGGTCCAGCAGGCCCTCTCCCGCAGGGCGGGCAGCCCGCCTTCTCCGCGCCGGCGCCTCCCTTCCGGATGCGCCCTCGTCCATGCTCTCTTCCCGTTCTTCCTCCTCCGGCCCGAACGTGATCCGGACCTTCCGGCTCTTTACGGCGTCCTCCTGCTCGGAGGTCTTCTTCAGTTCCCGCAGTAATTCTTTAATCTCATCGTTTGTCATGACTTAAAATATTCCACCCCGGATTCGAAGATCCTCATATCCTGCTCGCCCGTGATATTGACTGCCGTCGATACGTCACGGCGCTCCGCGTGTGCCATCTTGCCGTACACCCGCCCGTCCGGGCTGGTGATGCCCTCAATCGCCAGATACGAACCGTTCACATTCCATTCCTCGGCTCCGTCTGCCGTACCATCCGGGGAACAGTACATGGTCGCGATCTGTCCCTGCCTGCGCAGGCGCTCGAGCCACTCGCCGTCCGCCACGAACCTTCCCTCACCGTGGGAAGCGGGATTGACATAGACGCCGCCCTGCTTTGCCCCGGCAAGCCAGGGAGAAAGGTTGCTGACGACCTTCGTGTAGACCATGCGGGAAATGTGGCGCCCGATGGTGTTGAAGGTCAGGGTGGGCGACTGCTCATCCTGTCCGGTGATCCGTCCGTTCGGGACCAGGCCCAGCTTGATCAGCGCCTGGAAACCATTGCAGATGCCCAGCACCAGGCCGTCCCTCTCCTGCAGGAGTTTTTCCACGGCGTTCTTCAGCCGCTCATTCCGGAAGGCAGTAGCAAAGAACTTCGCCGATCCGTCGGGCTCGTCGCCGCCGGAGAAACCGCCCGGGAACATGATGATCTGCGCCTGTTCGATCGCTTTCTCAAACATCTCGACCGACTCGCGGATATCCTGCGCGTCCCGGTTGCGGAATACCCGCACGTCCGTCTCGGCTCCCGCGCGGATAAAGGCCCGCGCGCTGTCGTACTCGCAGTTCGTGCCCGGGAAGACCGGGATGAAGACTTTCGGTACCGCTACCTTGTGTTTGCAGATATAGATCTTCTCCGCGGTAAATCCTTCGGCCGCCTTTTCGGTCTGCGCCGCGCTCTCCGCGTCCGCCTCGTGTCCGGAGGAGGTGCGGAAGACCTTCTCCAGCGTACCGCTCCAGGCCCGGAAGGCTTCCTCCAGCGGGATGCAGCAGTCGCGCCAGACAAGCTGCGCTTCCTTTGTCACGCAGCCGACGACGCTGTGGGGCGCGCCGAGCGCTTTCTCCGCTTCCGGCGATACCTCGGCGAGAATGCTGCCAAATCCCGGCGCGAAAAGCATCGCGGCCTCAATGCCCTCGTCAAAGGTGACGCCGAGGCAGTTGCCGAAGGCCATCTTCGCGGCCGCTGCGGCCATGCCGCTGCCGTCCAGCGCCCAGGCGGAACGAATGCGTCCGGCCTGCATATCTTCATGGATCTTTCCGTAAAGATCCTTCATCTGTTCGTAATCCGGCAGCTCATCCTGATCTCTGTCGATGGAGAAGAGGACGAGCAGGCTGCCCGGCGTCTTCAGCTCGGGCGAGAGGATGTCGCCGGTCTTTGCCACGTCAACGGCAAAGGAGACCAGGGTGGGCGGCACGTCGATCTCATTAAAGGAGCCCGACATGCTGTCCTTGCCGCCGATGGAAGCAAGGCCGAAGCCCAGCTGCGCGGCGTAGGCGCCCAGGAGCGCCGCCACCGGCTGGCTCCAGCGCTTCGGGTCGGTGCTCATGCGGCGGAAATACTCCTGGAAGGTGAAATGGATCTTCCGGTAATCGCCGCCGGCAGCCACGATCTTCGCCACCGATTCCACCACCGCGTAGACCGCGCCGTGGTAGGGGCTCCAGCTGGACAGGTACGGGTCGAAGCCGTAGCTCATCATCGTCATGGCGTCCGTATGTCCGCTGCGCACCGGCACCTTCGCGGCCATGACCTGCGTCTCGGTCTGCTGGGTGAGCCCGCCGTAGGGCATCAGCACGGAGCCTGCCCCGATCGAGCTGTCAAACATTTCCACGAGCCCGCGCTGGGAGCAGACATTCAGGTCCGCCAGGATATCCAGCCAGGCCGCGCGCACATCCGTGACGGGCTTTTCCCGGAAGTAGGAAGCTGCCGGATCCGGCATCTCCACCTCCACGTCCGTCTCCTGATGGGCGCCGTTGGTGTCCAGGAAGGCTCTGGAGAGATTGACGATCTCTTTTCCTCTCCAGGTCATGACAAGGCGCGGATCACCGGTCACGACCGCCACCTTCGTGGCCTCCAGGTTCTCCTCGGCCGCGTAGGCCATAAATTCTTCGGTATCGGCCGCGTCCACGACGACGGCCATTCTCTCCTGGGATTCGGAGATCGCGATCTCCGTTCCGTCCAGGCCGGCGTACTTCTTCGGGACCTTGTCCAGGTCGATGCGCAGGCCCGAGGCCAGCTCGCCGATGGCGACGGAAACGCCGCCCGCGCCGAAGTCGTTGCACTTGCGGATGAGCCGGCTCACCTCGGGACGGCGGAACATTCTCTGCAGCTTGCGCTCCGTCGGGGCGTTGCCCTTCTGCACCTCAGCGCCGCAGACCTCGATGGACTGGGTCGTGTGCACCTTCGAGGAGCCGGTGGCGCCGCCGATGCCGTCACGGCCGGTGCGTCCGCCGAGAAGAATGATCACGTTGCCGGGATCGGAGGTCTCGCGCATGACGTCCGCGCGGGGCGCTGCGCCCATGACCGCGCCGATCTCCATTCTCTTCGCCGCGTAGTCCGGGTGATAGATCTCTTTGACATATCCGGTGGCCAGGCCGATCTGGTTGCCGTAGGAGCTGTACCCGTGGGCAGCCTCGCGCACCAGCTTCTTCTGCGGCAGCTTGCCCTGCATGGTCTCCTGCACGGGGACGCGCGGGTCGGCCGCGCCGGTCACGCGCATGGCCTGGTAGACATAGGTCCTGCCGGAGAGCGGGTCGCGGATGGCGCCGCCGAGGCAGGTCGCCGCGCCGCCGAAGGGCTCGATCTCCGTCGGATGGTTGTGGGTCTCGTTCTTAAAATTGATCAGCCACTCCTGGGTCTCCCCGTCCACCTCGATGGGGACGACGATGCTGCAGGCGTTGATCTCATCGGTCTCTTCCTGGTCCGTCAGCTTGCCCTCCCTGCGGAGCACCTTGGCTCCCATCAGGGCCAGATCCATCAGGCAGACGAATTTATCGTCCCGGCCCGCATAGATCGCGGCGCGGTCCTCCAGATAGCGCCGGAACGTGGCTTCGATGGGGCCGCGCAGGGCGCCCTCGTCGAAGGTGATGTTCTTCAGCTCGGTCAGGAAGGTGGTGTGGCGGCAGTGATCCGACCAGTAGGTATCCAGCACGCGGATCTCCGTGACCGTCGGGTCGCGCTTTTCCTCACCGGCGAAATACGCCTGGATGTGGCGGAAATCATTGAAGGTCATGGCAAGGCCGAGGGAGTCGTAAAGCTCGCGCAGCGCGGACTCCTCCATGACGGAAAAGCCCTCGAAAACGCGCACGTCCTCCGGTTCGGCAAACTGCTGTCTGAGGGTCTCGGGCTTCTCCAGCCCGGTCTCCCGCGAATCCACAGGGTTGATGCAGTAGTTCTTCACCGCCGCGAACTCTTCGTCCGTGATCTCTCCGCTGAGCACATAGGTCGTGGCGGAGCGGATGATCGGATCCTCCTCCTCGCTCAGCAGGCGTACGCACTGCGCGGCGGAATCCGCACGCTGGTCGAACTGACCGGGCAGAAACTCACTGGAAAAGATCCTGTCGCCTTCTCCGCGGGGGAAATCCTCCTCGTAGAGCACATCCACCGGCGGCTCGGAAAAGACGGTCCTGCAGGCAGCTGCGTACACGGTGTCTGAAATATTTTCCACGTCGTACCGGATAAGTATCCGGACCCTGTCCAGTTTCTTCAGCCCGAGATAGCTGCGAAGCTCAGCCGCAAGGTCCTTTGCCGCACCCGCGTAAGCGTCTTTCTTTTCGACATATACCCGCCTGACGTTACCCATTCATTTCTCCTCTCTCCTGCAGACTGTCATAGATATACCTTGAAACCTCTGTCACTGCGTCCTCATAGGCGAAGCCGTACTCCCCGCTGCACATGACGCAGAGGATGTAGCGGCATTCATCGGTGCCGATCAGCGCAATTTCGTTGTATCGCGAATCTCCCCTGCCGTTGTGGTTAAGGAAGAGCGCGTCAGAAGGAAGCAGCTCTCCCTGTCCGATCAGGGTCCTGTAGCTGTCGCCTTCGTCGATCCGGAAGTAATTGCGGATGAACTCCGTGCCGATCGTCATAAACTTTCCGCCGTAGAGCTCCCGCAGCATGCCGGCCATATCCGCCGGACTCACGTAATTTTCCAGTCCTTCCTCCCCGACGCCGATCTTGCGCTGCAGCTGCACGCTTCCGTACCCGGCCGTCCGGCAGGTGGAATTGATCATGTCCATGCCCAGATAGTCGAGCAGGCAGTTCATGCAGTTGTTGTCGCTGTACCGGATCATGGTGGAAAGGTAATAGGACAGCGGATATTCCCGCCCGTCCTTCGATTCCGGATATGCCTCGCCGCGTCCTCCGGCGCTGTTGACGTAGACGACGGGATCGTTCAGCCTGATCGTCCCAGCGTCCAGCCGGACCGCGGCGGCATACAGGATGGGCACACAGATGAGGGCCGACGCGTACATGCCCTCGCGGCTTGCTCCCGCTTCGATCTCCTCCATGTGCTCCAGGTCATACACGTAGATGCCGTAGGCGGACGCCGTGCTCTTCTCCTGCATGATCTGTTCCAGAACGGCAGGGTCCGGCCCGCCGTCCGCGCGCGCTTCCTGCGCGGATTCTGTCTGCGCCGCCGTCTCTTCCTGCCCGCTGCCTTCCGTGCCGGGCTCCTGCGCGAAGCTGTCCGTCTCCGCCTCCGCAAGAAAGGCGGCAAGCTCGCTCTCCTGCGCCTCAATGGCCGCCAGGTCGCTCTCCTGCACAGGCTCCTGTCCCGGCCCGAAGGCTTCGATCAGGCCGCCCGGGCCGCCAAAATACCAGAACATAAAAAAGCCGGCCGCGGCAAGGGCGATCACAAACAGGATCGCCAGTGTTGTCCCCAGCGCATGCTCTTTCTTTTCTTTTTTCCCCAGAAAATGATCCCTGTAGGGCGTTTTGTCAAATCCGGAAGATCTCAATCTGCTTCACTCTCCAGCTCCGGTCGGCTCTCCCGAGGAGGTGTCTTTTCCTCTCTCCGCTTTTCTTTTCAGCATATCATAATCTGGTGGTTTTGAACAGTTTTTCTTTTCCTCCAGACCCGCCCAGAACGCACTGAGAAGGGAGCCTGCCTCCTTTGCCGCGGCGGCCCTGACTCCCGCCCATTCCCGGGGGAACATCCCGCGGTACTGCTCCCGGGTAAAGCGCTCGTCGAGCAGGACGATCACACCGGCGTCCTCCTCGGTGCGGATCACCCGGCCCGCTGCCTGCAGCACCTTATTCATGCCGGGGCAGAGGTAGGAGAACCGGAACCCGTCCATTCCCCTTTTGTCAAAATAGTCCTTCAGGATCTCCCGCTCCGTGCACACCTGGGGAATCCCGCAGCCCACGATGACGGCACCGATCAGGCGGTCCCTGCGCAGGTCTATCCCTTCCCCGAACACGCTGCCCATCACGCAGAAGCCCACCAGCGTTCCCTCCGGCTCAGCCTCAAAGGCGTCAAGGAAAGCCTCCCGCTCCAGCTCGGTCATCCCGCTCTTCTGCATAATGGTGCGGATGCCGGGCGGACAGATATCCGCAAAGCAGTCCGCCACATCCTCCAGCATGCGGTAGGACGGGAAAAAGACCATGTAGTTGCCTTCCCTCGCCTCAGCCGTCAGGCGGATCCACTCCGCGATCCGGCGGTACTGCTGCGGTCCGCGCAGGGTATAGCGGGTGCTGGTATCCCTGCCGATCAGCACGCTGCGCCGGGCCGGATCAAAGGAGGAGCGCGCGTAGACGGCGTAATCCTCCTCGCTGCGGCTCAGCAGCTTCCTGTAGTAATCGAGGGGCAGCAGAGTGGCGGAAAACAGCACCGCGGCAATGCCCCGGTCAAAGATCTCCTGCAGGTTGGCGGAGGGATCCACACAGAGCAGGTTCAGGCGGAACTCCCCGCTGCCGAGCAGCTCGCTGTAGGTCACATAGCATTCATCCAGGCGGTCGCACACATCAAGAAAGGTGCGGACGGCAAAATAGAGGGAGAGCGCATCCTCCCGCAAAGCCTCGTCCCGGCAGTCCTCCAGGAAATCCTCCATGCATCCGCAAAGACCGGTGAGGACAGCGGGAAAAGTACCGGGGTCCGGCAGAACAGTCACCCTGTCCTCGCCCGCGCGCTTCATCGCCAGCATCGCCCGGCTGCACCGCTCAAGGGCCCGGGAGAGCGCAGCGTCCCGGCCGCGCACCTGCCGCTTCAGGGCAAGGAAATCCTCCTTGACCAGGGACGCGCTGAACATTTCCCGTCCCCGCTCGACCAGGTTATGGGCCTCATCGACGAGGAAGACATAGCTTCCCTTGGCACCGTCCGCGAAAAACCGGCGCAGATACGCGCGGGGATCAAAGACATAGTTATAGTCGCAGATCACCGCGTCTGCCCAGGTCGACACATCCAGGGAGAGCTCGAAGGGGCAGACCATTCTCTCCTTCGCCCAGTCCTGCAGCGTCTCCCGGTCAAAAACATCCTCCGCGGCCAGCAGGTCGAAGACCGCATCGTTGATCCGGTCAAAATGCCCCTTCGCGTACGGGCAGCTCTCCGGAGAGCACGACTCGCCGGGACACAGGCAGATCTTCTCCTTCGCGGTGATCGTGACGATCTTGCTGCGCAGGCCCTGGGCCGTCAGGAGCCGGAAGGCCTCCTGCGCCACCGTGCGGGTGACCGTCCTTGCCGTGAGGTAGAAGATCTTCTCCGCCAGCCCCTCCCCCATGGCCTTCACCGACGGAAAGACCACAGAGAGGGTCTTTCCCGCGCCGGTGGGCGCCTGGATGAACAGCTTCTTTCCCCGGGCGATGGTGCGGTAAACGCCGGCGGCAAGATCATGCTGGCCCGGCCGGTAGGGGTAGGGAAAGCTGACGCCGTGGACCGATTCGCGCATCAGGGCGCGCCAGTCCGTCTGCCACTGCGCCCACTTCTGATACCTGCCCACAACATCGAGGAACCACGCCGTCAGCGCCTCCCTCTCCCAGGTCTCATAAAAATACCGGACCTGCTCCGTTTCCAGGCTGGCGTAGGTCATCCGCACGCCGATCCGGTCAAGCTCCTGCTGCTCGGCATAGATGGCCGCGTAGCAGCGCGCCTGGGCGAGATGGACCGGCACCGGCTCCGCAAGGTTCTCGATGCTGCGCATGATCCCCTTGATCTCATCCACGATGGTCAGGCCATCCTCTTCATAGATCCCGTCGGCGCGTCCCTCCACGGTCACATCGACGCCGTCAAAGGGAACCGTCATGGAAAGGGCAGTCTCCGCCCTGTACCCTTTGCCCATGCTCTTCTGCAGCTTCCTGTGGAGCCTGCTGCCCAGCTGCATGGCGTCGCGGTCGGCCATGCCGCCCCTTCGCTCATCGATATCCCCGGACCGCAGAATAAATTCCACAAGGCTGCGGACCGAAACGCGTACTGAATCGCTCATGAATTTCGACCTTTTTCTCTTTGCTCCCGATGCCTTCCGCCAGCTTGTCCACGCATGGCCGGCAGGCAATGAGCCATGCCGACAGGTTCGCGCAAAAGAGGGGAGAGCTAAAGCTCTCCCCCCAGTTGTTTACTTCCTGCTTCCGGGCACTCCCGGTTTACGCCTCGTAGCGCTCGAGGACCTCACGAAATGCCTCGTCGTCCTCCTGGTAGTTGACCTTCAGGGAGCGCCGCCTGTCAAGGCTCATCACGCCGATGATCGATTTTGCGTCAACCACGACCCTGTCATAAGAAACATCCACGTCGTACGGACATTTGGACGCGGCTTGCACAAAAGCCTTTACCGCTTCCTGGTCCCTCAGAATAATGGTCTTCTCTGCCATAGTCTCTCCTTTCTTTGGAAATCGAATGGTAGTGAAGGAATTATGACATTTATCTGTTCAAATGTCAATCAGGAGGAACAAGATTCAGGGATTTGCACTGCCTTTGTCCCTGCATTGCGGTGTATGGCGATCAATTTGCTGATCACCAGCCGGCAGCTGCCCCGCCGCTGGTCGAACCGGGACCAGGGTCAACAGTACCCGTTTCTTCTCC
>CAMOKZ010000045.1 GCA_946618155.1 uncultured Lachnospiraceae bacterium
ACCTTGTCCAGACGATGGCAAGGCTGCTGAATGTGCCGCTGGCCATCGCCGACGCCACCTCCCTGACGGAGGCGGGCTACATCGGCGACGACATCGAGAGCGTCCTGTCAAAGCTTCTGGCCGCGGCGGACGGCGACGTGGAGAAGGCCCAGAGAGGCATCGTCTTTATCGACGAGATCGACAAGATCGCGAAGAAAAAGAACACGAACCAGAGGGACGTGAGCGGGGAGGCGGTCCAGCAGGGCCTGCTCGGCCTGCTGGAGGGAGCCCGCGTGGAGGTCCCCGTCGGGGCCACGAGCAAGAACGCGATGGTCCCCCTCGTCACGATGGATACGAGGGATATCCTTTTCATCTGCGGGGGCGCCTTCCCCGGCCTGGAGGATATCATCAAGGAAAGACTGAATAAGTCCGCATCGGTCGGTTTTGGCGCCGACCTGAAGGATAAATACGACGACGACCCCGATCTCCTGTCTAAGGTGACCGTGGAGGACATCCGCAAATTCGGCATGATCCCCGAATTCATCGGACGTCTCCCCGTCGTCTTCGCACTGCAGGGCCTGACAGAGGAAATGCTGGTGAGAATCTTGAGAGAGCCGAAAAACGCGATCTTAAAGCAGTACCAGAAGCTGTTGGAGCTGGATGAAGTCAGGCTGGAGTTCGAAGACGGGGCACTCAGGGCGATCGCCCGCATGGCGATGGAGAGAGGGACCGGTGCGCGCGCCCTTCGCTCGATCATTGAGGAATTTATGGTCGACATCATGTATGAGATCCCGAAGGACGACAACATCGGCGAGGTTTGGATCACAGAGGACTATATCGAGCACAGGGGCGGTCCCGTCATCATCATGCGGGGCCAGAAACGCCTGAAAGGAGACCAGGATTGATGGGTGAAACACAGGAACAGATTTTAAAGGTTCTGGAGGAACTGGTCAGACGAGCGAAGGAGAACAAGAACGTCATCGAGTACGACGAGCTGCTCAAGGCGTTCGAGGGCTATGGACTGCCGGATGACAAAATGGACGAGATCCTCGAGTATTTCGAGAAGAAGGGGATCGATATCCTGCAGGCGAAGGCGTCCGGGGACGACCTGTCCGACGACATGCTCCTGGAGCCGGATGACGAGATGCTCATCAGCTCGGAGGAAGAGACTGAAGCCGCCGAGGAGGTGGACGTTCTCGAAGGCGTCAGCACGGAGGATCCCGTGCGCATGTACCTGAAAGAGATCGGCAACGTGCCGCTGCTGACCAGCGAAGAGGAAGTGGAGCTGGCCAAGCGCGTGGAGGCGGGCGACGAGGAGGCGAAGCGCAAGCTCACGGAGGCCAACCTCCGTCTGGTCGTCAGCATCGCGAAGAAGTACGTGGGCCGCGGCATGCCGTTCCTGGACCTCATCCAGGAGGGCAATATGGGCCTGATGAAGGCCGTCGACAAGTTCGACTACAACAAGGGCTACAAGTTCTCCACCTACGCGACCTGGTGGATCCGCCAGGCGATCACCCGCGGCATCGCGGACACGGGCAGGACCATCCGCGTCCCCGTCCACATGGTGGAGACGATCAACAAGACGCTCCGGATGACGCGCACGCTGCTGCAGGAGCTGGGCAGGGAGCCCACCCCCGAGGAGGTGGCGGAACACCTCGGCGTACCGGTATCGAGGGTCAGGGAGGTCCTCAAGATATCGCGCGACCCGGTGTCCCTGGACACGCCGATCGGCGAGGAGGACGACAGCCATCTGGGCGATTTCATCGAGGACGATTCCGCCCTTTCCCCGGCGGATTCCGCGGCCTTCTCCATGCTGAAGGCAGAGCTTGCTCAAGCGCTTGAATCCCTGACCGAGAGGGAGAGGCAGGTCATCCGCCTGCGCTTCGGCCTTGAGGACGGGCGCCAGCGCACCCTCGAGGAGGTCGGCAAGGAATTCAACGTCACGAGAGAGCGCATCCGCCAGATCGAGGCGAAGGCGCTGCGCAAACTGCGCCATCCCTCCAGAAGCAAGAGGCTTAAGGATTTCCTGACCTGAGATTAGACGCAGATAAGGGAGCAGGAGTTATGATCAATTACGAAGAAGAACTGAAGAAATTCCATCCGAGCATGGACGTCAACGAGGCGGAGGACGCGATCTACAGCAGAGACCTGACCGATGTGACGGATATCCTCAAGGAGATGCTCCGGGAGGAGAAACAGAAGAAAAAACCGCAGCAGTGACGGGAGGACGCAGCAATGAGATGTATCTACTGCAACACGCCTCTGGCCGCGATCGATTACTGTCCGGGCTGCGGCGCGGATGTGACGCTGCTCAAGCGGATCGTGCGGATCTCCAACCTGCTGTACAACCGCGGACTGGAGAAGGCGACCGTGCGCGACCTGTCG
The DNA here is from genome assembly GCA_946618155.1 of uncultured Lachnospiraceae bacterium. Taxonomy (GTDB): domain Bacteria; phylum Bacillota; class Clostridia; order Lachnospirales; family Lachnospiraceae; genus CAMOKZ01. The sequence goes on from CAMOKZ010000045.1 coordinate 2,365, forward strand.
GGGGCGATCGCCTGTCTTAAGCAGAGCCTGAAATTCAATAAAGAGAATATCGACGCCAGAAACCTGCTGGGCCTCTGCTATTACGAGACCGGCGAGGTGGTCCTGGCTCTGTGCGAGTGGGTGGTCAGCAAGAATATGAAGCCCCAGGAGAACCTGGCGGAGGAGTATATCGCCCGGCTGCAGAACAACAAGAACCGCCTGGACGCGATCAACCAGACCATCCGCAAGTACAACCAGTCCATCGAGTACTGCCGGCAGGGCAACGAGGACATGGCGATCATGCAGCTCAAGAAGGTGATCAGCCAGAACCCGAAGCTGGTGAAGGCTTACCAGCTGCTCGCCCTCCTGTACATGAAGCACCGGGAGTACGAGAAGGCCAGGCGCCTGCTGCGCAGGGCCGCCGCGGTGGACAATACGAACACGACGACGCTGCGCTACCTGACGGAGATCGAGGAGGCGACGGGCAAAACGTCGGCTTTCGGCAGAAGAAGGCCCAGGATCACGGAGCGGCTCGTGGAGCGCTACGAGGAGGCGGAGCCCGAACAGGCCGGCGCCGGCGCGCTGCGCTATGTGAGCGGCACAGAAACCATCATCCAGCCCACCACCTTCCGGGACAGCTCGACGGTGGCCACGCTGATCAACATCGCCCTGGGCATCCTGCTCGGCGGCGCCGTGGTGTGGTTCCTGGTGGTCCCGGCCAGCAGACAGGCCATCCGGGACAGCGCGAACCAGCAGGTGACCGACGCGAACACCGAGCTTGCGGCGCAGACCGCAAGGCTGCAGGATCTGCAGGAGGAAGTGGACGGGTACGTCGCCCGGGCGGACAGCGCCGACCAGGAGAGGGACAAGGCCCTGGAGAAGGCGGCCTCCTACGAGGACCTGCTTGCGGTCGCTTCCCTCTATGTGAACGGGGAACAGACCAGCGCGGCGGACGCCCTCAGCGGCCTCAAGGCGGACCAGTTCGACGGCAGTGCGAAGACGCTCTACGAGAACCTGCTCGGCGCCGTCAGCAGCTCGATGTTCTCCCAGTATTATTCCGCCGGTACCACGGCCTACGTCGCCGGAGACTACGCGACGGCGGCAGAACAGCTGCAGAAAGCGGTGGAGGCCGACCCGGACAATACCAACTCCATGCACTATGACGCGATGTACTATCTCGCGTTCGCCTATTACAACATGGGCAATACCGATATGTCCAATGATCTGTTCAGTCAGATCATCACCATGTATCCTTCCCAGGCGTCTGCCGTGCAGGGCTACATCGTCCAGAACTCGTCCGGCCAGCAGCCGGCGTCCCAGGGCGAGGTGTCCGTGGAGGGGCAGGATACCTATACGCAGGACCAGAGCCAGGTCCAGGATTACGAGGAGCCGGCCTATGATCCGTCCCAGGTGGCGTGGACCGATCCCACCACAGGGCTGCATTATGATATGTACGGCAACCTTTTGGGCTGACAGGAGCAGTAATGGAACAGGAAAGAGCAATATTTACCAGAGAGGAGCTCGCCGCCGCCGTGCGCGTCCCCGCCGTTGTGGAGCAGGACCTCAAGCGCATCATCAGCGACCGGCTTGAGCAGTGCGGCCTCTATTACCGGGTCTTCTCCCGGACCAAGACCGCAGCCTCGATGGCGAGAAAATTTGAGCAGAAGGAATACGGGGAGGGCGGCGGCCGTCTGCAGGACCTGGTCGGCGTGCGCGTCAACCTCTATTTCGACGACGACGTCAAGATCTGCCGGAGCATCCTCAAGGAGACCTTCGAGCTGATCGAGTGGTCCACCTCCGAGCGCAGCGAGGAGGAATTCAAGCCGATCAAGCTCAACGGCGTCTTCCGCATGCCGGAGTACCTGAAGGCGGAGATCTCCCCGGAGACCTGGGACATGTTCATCGACGACACCTTCGAGGTGCAGATCAAGACCATGTTTTTCGAGGGCTGGCACGAGATCGAGCACGATATGCGCTACAAGGGCGAAGAGCTCTGGAGCGGATTCGGCGGATTCTCCCGCTACTTCAACAGCATCCTCGCGACCCTGGAGCTGTGCGACAAATCCATGGTCAGCCTCTTTGAGGACCTGGGCCACGCCCTGTACAAGGCGGGGCGCTGGAGCGACATGATCCGCTGCCATTTCCGGATGCGCATCGACGACGCGAATCTTTACCCGGAGGTGGAGGCCTACCTCGACGAGGACCGCGGACGGATCGACAACATCGCCAAGCAGATCTACAAGACCCCGCGCAGCCAGCTGATGGAGGTGTTCCTGAAGCGGCCCCGCAGGATCCCGATCAACGTGAATACGATCGTGGCCCTGCTCAACGAGAACTTTTTCCAGGATCCCCGGCTGACCGCCATCTTCAAGGCGCACGACGTCTACAATGACGGCCGGGAGGAGGATCCCTTCGAGAACCGCCACTATGAGATGCGGCCGCTGGCCAAGCATATGGTATTCCAGATGGTGACCGAGCTGAACGGCAACCGGATGAAGGACGAGGAGGTCCTGCCGGAGCGGATCTTCGCGAAGGCGGCGGACCTGATCTGGCAGTGGATCAAAAACCGGTACGGCGGACTGTTCCGCACCATGCCGGCCCAGCTTTCCTGGTACCGGGCGGACGTCTACGGCTACCATGTACAGGTGGAGATCGAGCACGCGCGCCAGCTGCTGCGCATGCATGTGCGGCACACCGACCTTGACGTGGGCGGCAGGATCTGGTATTCGGAAGCCCTGCTCGCGCGGGGCGCGGACGATATCGTCCGGCTGTCCGCCTGCAGCGGCTACGCCGAGCCGGACAAGGAGCGGGGCATCCCCCAGGGACTGCGCAGTTCCTTCTTCAGCTTCCCCGGCTTTTACAAGGCCATCGTGGACAACGTGGGCGTCGTGAACGGGCTGGAGTGCTCGGGCAGGCGCCGGATCGTAAAGCCCGAGCAGGCGGCGGATCTCGCCGCGGTCATCGGCAGCAGGGAGCGCAGCTTCCCGCTGGTGCTGGTCGTCTCGGAGCGGGACGAGAACGGACTGATGGACGAGGGCTGGCTGGGCCAGTTCCGGGTCTCCGATTTTACCCGGACGGTATGGCGCTACGCCCATGTGCTGACCTGTTACGCGGATGAGGCCGGAGAGCTTCTTTCGCTTGCCGGCGTGCCCGCCCGCACCGCGAAGGCTCTGCCGAGGCTCTTTATCTTCTGGCCGGACGGGGCCGTGGACGACTACGGGCCCGAGGATGTGGAAAACTGCAGCTTCGGCCGGCATCTTGAGGCGCGCGGCGACGCCCGCACCTATGACATCGTAAAAGGCGGCCAGGCCTTCTACCACCGCATCGTGACGGAGCTTCGCGACTGGAACATCTCCGCCGGCATGTGGGAAGGCTTTGACCTGGAGACCATGACGCAGTAGAGCGCGGGAGGAAGAATGCGGATCGGAACCGGATATGACGTACACCGCCTGACGGAGGGGCGAAAGCTCATCCTGGGCGGCGTGGAGATCCCCTGGGAGAAGGGGCTGCTGGGACACTCCGACGCGGATGTGATCCTGCACGCGATCATGGACGCGCTGCTGGGCGCGGCCGCCCTGGGCGATATCGGACAGCATTTCCCGGATACGGATCCCGCCTGGGAGGGGGCGTCGAGCCTTGACCTCCTGAAACGGGTGGGCGCCATCCTGGAGGAAAACAATTATATCGTGGAAAACATCGATTCCACGATCATCGCGCAGAGGCCCAAGCTCGCCTCCTATCTGCCCGCGATGCGGGAGAACGTTGCCCGGGCGCTGAACCTGGAGCTTTCCCAGGTGAGCATCAAGGCGACCACGGAAGAGGGGCTCGGCTTTACCGGCAGCGGGGAGGGCATCGCGGCGCAGGCTGTCTGCCTGCTGCTGCCGCTCATGGACCTGGTGGCGGATGACATCGTTAACGGCACGCCTTCGGGCTGCGCCGGCTGCAGCGGCTGCCCGCGCAGCTGACGGGAAAGGGGTACTAAGCAGATGATCAAAGTATACAACACACTGAACAAGCGCAAGGAGGAGTTCGTTCCGCTCAGGGAGGGAAAGGTCTCCATGTACGTCTGCGGACCGACCGTATATAACCTGATCCATATCGGGAACGCGCGGCCGATGATCGTGTTCGACACCGTCCGCCGCTATCTGGAGCACAAGGGCTACCAGGTCAATTACGTTTCCAATTTCACCGACGTGGATGACAAGATCATCAAGAAGGCGATCGAGGAGCAGACCAGCGCCCAGGAGGTCTCCGAGCGCTACATCGCGGAGTGTGAAAAGGATATGGCGGGCATGAACGTGCGCCCGGCCACCGTGCACCCGAGGGCGACGCAGGAGATCGGCGGCATGATCGAGATGATCGGGACCCTGATCGAAAAGGGCTTCGCTTATAAGGCAGAGGACGGCACGGTCTATTTCCGGACGAGAAAGTTCGGGGAATACGGCAAGCTCTCCCACAAGAACCTGGATGATCTGCGCTCCGGCGAGCGCTCCCTTCTCGTTTCCGGTGAGGACCAGAAGGAAGATCCCCTCGACTTCGTGCTCTGGAAGCCGAAGAAGGACGGGGAGCCCTACTGGGAGGCGCCCTGGTGCCTGGGCCGTCCGGGCTGGCACATCGAGTGCTCCGTCATGGCGAAGCGCTACCTGGGCCCCGAGATCGACATCCACGCCGGCGGCGAGGACCTGATCTTCCCGCACCACGAGAATGAGATCGCCCAGAGCGAGTGCTGCAACGGCGTGCCCTTCGCCCACTACTGGATGCACAACGCCTTCCTGAATATCGACAACCGGAAGATGTCCAAATCCCTGGGCAACTTCTTTACCGTCCGCGAGATCAGCGAAAAGTATGACCTGCAGGTGCTGCGCTTCTTCATGCTGAGCGCCCACTACCGCAGCCCGCTGAACTTCAGCGCGGACCTGATGGAGTCTTCCCGCGCGGCGCTTGAGCGCCTGGTCAACGCGGTGGACAACCTTACCTTCCTTGCCCGGAACGCGAAGGATGAGCCGATGAGCGAGGCGGAGGAAGCCCTGCTCGCCGAGGCCCGCGCCTTCACGGACAAGTTTGACGAGGCGATGGACGACGACTTCAACACCGCGGACGCCCAGGCCGTCCTCTTTGACCTGGTCCGCTTCGCGAACTCCAACGTGACCGGGGAAAATTCCCGCGCCTTCATCGTTGAAGTGAAGAAGGTCATCACCACCCTCGGCGATATCCTCGGCCTCATCCTGGAGAAGAAGCAGGAGGTGCTCGACGACGAGATCGAGGCCCTGATCGAGGAGAGACAGGCGGCCAGAAAGGCGCGCAATTTCGCCCGCGCGGATGAGATCCGCGACCAGCTGGCGGCCATGGGGATCCAGCTTCTGGATACCCGCGAAGGGGTAAAATGGAAGAGAAATTAAGCAGCGGGGCAGGCCTGGAGGACCTTGTGCGGGAAGCCTTCGGCGTGGAGGAGAAGGACTGGGACCAGTTCGGACCCCTGCCGCTCGCCTTCCTCGGCGACAGCGTCTATGACCTGATCATCCGATCGGTGCTGGTCGGCAGGGGAAGCCGGCAGACCGCCGGGCTGCACACGGACAAGAGCCGCCTGGTGAAGGCCGGCGCGCAGGCAAAGATGCTTGCCGCCCTGGAGCCGCACCTGACGCCGCAGGAAAAGGGCGTCGCCCGCAGGGGGCGCAACGCCCACCCGGCCAACACCGCGAAGAACGCGAGCCGCCGGGAGTACCTGGAGGCGACCGGGTTTGAGGCGCTGCTGGGCTGGCTGTACCTGAAAAAAGAGTATGACCGGATCGTGACCCTGATCCGGATCGGACTGGAGGAGACCGGAAGTGAGCTTTGACGAGCAGATGATCGAGGGAAGGAACGCGGTGCTGGAGGCGCTGCGTGCCGGGCGGACGATCGACCGCCTGTATGTGCAGACGGACCTGAAAGACGGACCGATCCTGACCATCCTGCGGGAGGCGAAAAAGACCGACGCCCTGATCAGCCGCGTGACGAAGGAGCGGCTGGACCAGATCTCCCCCGGCGGACATCACCAGGGCGTGGTCGCGCAGACCGCGGCCTATGCCTACGCCGAGGTGGAGGATATGCTGGCGGCGGCCGAAAAGAAGGGCGAGGCGCCCTTCCTGATCCTGCTTGACGGGATCGAGGATCCGCACAATCTGGGCGCGATCATCCGGACCGCGAACCTTGCCGGCGCCCACGGGGTGATCATCCCGAAGCGGCGCGCGGTGGGACTGACCAGCGTGGTGGCCCGCGCATCCGCAGGCGCCCTCAACTATACGCCGGTCGCGCGCGTGACCAATCTGACCGCGCAGATCGAGGAGCTGAAAAAGAAGGGCATGTGGTTCGTCTGCGCGGATATGGGCGGTGAGCTGATGTACCGCCTGGATCTGAGGGGCCCCATCGGCCTGGTGATCGGGAACGAAGGCAGCGGCGTGAGCCGTCTGGTGCGGGAAGCCTGCGATATGACGGCAGCCGTGCCGATGAAGGGGGACATCGATTCCCTCAACGCTTCCGTAGCGGCCGGCGTCCTGGCCTATGAGATCGTGAGGCAGAGGGAGATGGGATGAGTGAAATGAGGAGTGGAAAGACCGGAATGCTTCGCGCTGTTTTTCTGGCAGCCGCGATGCTGATGCTGTCGGCGTTTTCGCCTTCGACCGCGCAGGCCGCGGCGAAGCTCAGCAGATCGAAGGCCTTCGTGAAGGTCGGCGATACCCTGAGGCTTAAGGTAACGGGGACAAAAGCAGCCGTCACCTGGACGAGCAGCCGCCCGCAGGTGGCCTCGGTATCCTCTGCGGGCAGGGTAAAAGCCCTGAAGAAGGGCGTGACCGTCATCACGGCAAAGGTCGGGAAAAAGAAACTCACCTGCCGCGTTTCGGTGGCCGGAAACCGCTGGATGAAGCTTCTCAATTATTTCCGCTCGTCCAGGGTCGACCGCCTGATCTTTGTCAAATACACCGGCGGGACAAGAGCGAACGTCGTGATGTGGAAAAAATATAACGCCGGCGGGAAGATAAGGTGGGAGAAGATCGTCTCCTGCAGCGGCTATGTCGGCAAAAACGGGATCGGCAAAACAAGGGAAGGGGACATGCGCACGCCCACGGGCGGCTTCCCCATTACGAAGGCCTTCGGCCGCAGGAGAAGCCCGGGCACAGCCGGGATCGCCTACACCGTGCTGAACCCGTACCTGTACTGGTCGGGGGAGCCGGGGACCTACAACACCCTGGTGGACAGCCGCAGGCTCGGCCACGTCCCGTCGAACAGCGAGCATCTGATCGACTATGATCCCGCCTACAATTACGCCCTCGCGATCGGGTACAATCCCGGCAACATCGTGGGGAAGGGCTCCGCGATCTTCCTGCACGGCTTCGGCTCGCATCCCTATACCGCGGGCTGCGTGGCCGTCTCCGAAGCGGACATGAGAAAAATCATGCAGAATACGACCCGGCACACAAGGATCTGTATCTATCCGAAGTGATCAGCCGGACACAGAGAAAAGGACTTCCCGGGGAAGTCCTTTTCTGCTCTTCGTATACTATTTCTGATAAAACGCACATAAAACGGGGAAGAAAGGGACATCTTGAACAATCTGTCCCACTGTTCCGAAAAAAATCTTAGAATTTTGTGCTAAAAAAGAACATATTGCGCCCTGTTTATGATATAGTAGAGGAGTGAGATCACCCTGAAACGGTGAGAGTAGAAAACTTGCAGATTTGGAGGGAGATACAACATGAACCAGAATGAAATGCTGGCGATGATCCTCGCCGGCGGAAGAGGGAGCAGACTGTTAGATCTGACCAACAAGGTCGCGAAACCTGCAGTCTCATTCGGTGGGAAATACCGGATCATTGACTTCCCGCTGAGTAACTGTGCGAACAGCGGCATCGATATCGTGGGCGTCCTCACCCAGTATGAGTCCGTTCTGCTCAACAGCTATGTGGCAGCCAGCAGGCACTGGGGCCTTGACAGCAAGAACAGCGGCGTCTTCGTTCTGCCGCCGCGTGAGAAAGCTGACGCCGACCTCGACGTATACCGCGGCACGGCTGACGCCATTTCGCAGAATATCGATTTCATCGATAACTACAATCCGGAGTATCTTCTTATCCTTTCCGGCGACCATATCTACAAGATGGATTATGACGAGATGCTTCGCTATCACAAGGCGAACAAATCGGACGCGACCATCGCGGTCATCCCGGTCCCGATGAAGGAAGCGAGCCGCTTCGGCATCATGAACACCAACGAGAACGGCGAGATCGTCGAGTTCGAGGAAAAGCCGGCACAGCCCAAGAGCAACCTGGCTTCCATGGGTATTTACATCTTCACATGGAAGGTCCTGCGCAAGCTCCTGATCGCCGATATGAAGTCGACCGAGTCTCATCATGACTTCGGTAAGGACATCATCCCGACCCTGCTGGCGAGCGGCAAGAAGCTGATGGCCTACACGTTCAAGGGCTACTGGAAGGATGTAGGAACGATCGACTCCCTGTGGGAAGCGAACATGGACCTGCTCAACAAGGACAACGAGCTGAACCTGAGCGACGACTCCTGGAAGATCTACACCGAGGACGCTTCCGAGCTTCCGCAGTACATCGGTCCGGACGCCTCCATCGAGACTGCCTACATTACCCAGGGCTGCGTCATCGAGGGTGAGGTCAAGAAGTCCGTCCTGTTCACCGGCACGCAGATCGGCAAGGGCGCCAAGGTAACGGATACCGTCCTGATGCCCGACGCACAGGTCGGCGAAGGCGCTGTGGTCACCAGAGCCCTGGTGGCGAACGGCGTAAAGATCGGCAAGGGCGCCGTGGTCGGCAGCCCGGACAGCGAGAATATCCTTCTCGTCGCAAAGAATGTAAAGGGGGTGGAGTAACATGGCTGAAGCATATGGTATCGTAACATCATCCGGCACGCATTTCCACATCGAGGGTCTTGAAGAATACCGTCCCATCGGTGCGTTCTCCTTCCTCGGCAGATATCGCATTGTCGATTTCCCGCTTTCCAACCTGAGCAACAGCGGCATCGACCGCATCCAGGTCTACGTCAGCCAGAACCCGCGCTCTCTCGCAGAGCATATCGGGACCGGCCAGCACTACAACATCAACTCCAAGAGAGGCAAACTGCAGCTGCTCTTCAACCAGGACAGCCGCGTCAACGAGATCTACAATACGGATATCGCCGCCTACCGCGGAAACATGAACATCATCGAGAGGATGCGCCAGCCCTACGTGATCATCACGCCCGGCTACATGGTCTTCAAGCAGGACTACCGCAAGCTCCTCGAGGATCACATCGCGTCCGGCGCGGATGTGTCTCTGCTTTACCACAAGGTAAACAACGCGAAGGAAGCCTTCCGCGCATGCGATACGCTGCAGCTTAACCGCCAGAAGGGCGTAAAGTCCATCACGAAGAACACCGGTACCGTCAATGACCAGAACATCTTCATGGAGACCTACGTCATGACGAACAAGCTCTTCATCGAGCTTATCCGGAAGGCCCTGAAGGTATCCTCCGTCTATACGCTGATCGACATCCTCAACGCCGAGAACGACGATCTGGATATCCGCGGCGTGCAGCACAAGGGGTATTTTGCCGCTGTCACGGACTTCAAGAGCTACTTCGACTCCAACCTGGAACTGCTGGATATGGAGAAGACCTTGGAACTGTTCTCCAACGACTGGCCTTTCTATACGCAGACGACGGACTCCTGCCCGGTGCATTACTTTGAGGGCGCGAAGATCGTCAACTCCATGGTCGCGAACGGCTGCCTGATCGAGGGCACGGTCGAGAACAGTGTTATCGGCCGCGGCGTCGAGATCCGCAAGGGCGCGGTCGTGAAGAACTGCGTCGTGCTCGGCCATTCCATCATCGACAAGAACGTGCACCTGGAGAACCAGGTCGTCGATAAGTGGGCAAAGATCACGCATGTGAAGGAACTGATCGCGACGCCGGATAATCCCGGTTATGTCAAGAGGGACGACGTGCTCTGATCCCTGAGCGATCTACATGAACCTATGGCCGCCGGCCGGTGCGGGAAGCTGCGCTGCCGGCGGCTTCTCTCTGCCCGGAGATATGACCTGGCACAGGAGTCTTACAAAGGGACCCGGGTACAGGGTTAAGTATGGGCCCCGGCACAGG
>CAMOKZ010000046.1 GCA_946618155.1 uncultured Lachnospiraceae bacterium
TCTCCTGGGCGGCTTCCCTGCCGGCCCTGCTCTTCTCGGACATGACGCTGATCCCTGCCTTGCCCATTTCGGACACGGCGCTGATGCCTGCCTTGCTCATCTCCGACACTGTGCTGATGCCTGCCTTGCCCATCTCCGAGACCGTGCTGATGCCTGCTTTGCCCTTCTCGGACATGGCGCTGATGCCTGCCTTGCTCATCTCCGATACTGTGCTGATACCGGCCTTGCCCTTCTCGGACATGGCGCTGATGCCGGCCTTGCCCTTCTCCGACATCGTGCTGATGCCGGCCTTTACGGTCCGGGCGGAGCTCTTCACGTTCTGCGCGATCGCGCTTTCCGCTATCTTTTCCTCGACAAGCTGGGCTTCCCCGCTCACCGCAATGGTGGTCCCCGCGATGGTATCGCTTAAGGAGTCGCTGAGCCTGCGCATGCTTGTGCGGAGGGAGTCCAGCTCCTTCAGCTTTCGGTTGAGGCCGATCAGGACGGCGAGCGTCAGGCCAAGGTCAACGGCGAAAATGAAGTACAGAACAGCCAGGATGGGCCAGCCGATCCGCTCGGGCACATGCAGGTGCACGGGGAGGGGATTGCGGCTGATCGCCGGATGAAGAAGGTAGACGACGCCGACAACTGCGAGTCCCCAGATGACGCTGAAGGGAAGGCAGATGTAACCGTGGAAGTTGAGGGGCCTGTTGCTGTAGTCCCACCACCGGGCGTGAAAGAGCCGGTCCAGGATCCAGCCGCCGAACAGCTCGATCGCCGTGGTCACGGCCATGCCCCCGAGAAACAGGGCAAGGACGGCCATGGGCGAGCCGGAGACGGAGGGAAAGTGCACCAGGTTTATCCCGGCGAAGACGGCAAGCATGCCGAACCCGTAGATCGGGCAGACGGGACCGTTCAGAAAGCCCCGGTTGACGACTTTTCCGGCGTCCAATGCGTGGAAGGCGACTTCCACGCACCAGCCGGCGAATGAGTAGAGCAGGAAACAGGCGCAGATCTGATAATAGGTCAATCCTGCGATCATGAGTTACCTCCTGCTATGGTTTTCGGGTAATTATTTCTTCTTTCCCATCCGGCCGAGCAGCCAGACAAAAATCGCAATGACGGTGATGGTGATAAAGATGCCGGCCATGCCCTTCCACATGATCTCAAGGGCAGCCATGATATTTTCTGTATTCATGAGTATTCTCCTTTCCTAACGTCAGTGGATCAGGGTGGAAGCCAGGTGGATGACCAGGCCGCCGGCGATAACTGAGGCGATCTGTCCGGAAACATTCGCGCCCGCCGCGTGCATCAGGATGATGTTGGACGGATCCTCTTCCATGGCCATCTTCTGGATGACGCGGGAAGACATCGGGAAGGCGGAGATTCCGGCTGCGCCGATCATCGGGTTGATCTTCTTCTTCAGGAACAGGTTCATGAACTTGGCCAGCAGCACGCCGCCGATGGAATCCATCACGAAGGCGAACAGGCCGATGATCAGGATCAGGATGGTCTGCGGGGTGACGAACTGCTCAGCGCGCATGCTGAAGGAGATCGTGATGCCCAGCAGCAGGGTGATCAGGTTGGCCAGGGTGGTCTGGGCGGCCTGGGAGAGGGTCTCCAGAACGCCGCATTCCCGGATGAGGTTGCCGAACATCAGGAAACCGACGAGGGCAACGGACTGGGGCGCGACCATGCCGACGATGATCGTGACGGCGATCGGGAAGATGATTCTGGTCCGCTTCGTCACATCGGAGGGGTTGTAATCCATGTGGATGCGCCTCTCCTTTTTCGTGGTCACAAGCTTGATCGCGAAGGGCTGCACGATCGGGACGAGGGCCATGTAGGAGTAGGCCGCGACCGCGATCGGTCCCATGTATTTCGAGTGCAGGACCTGGGAGACCAGGATGGAAGTCGGGCCGTCAGCCGCGCCGATGATGCCGATGGAAGCGGCGTCCTGCAGGGAGAAGCCCATGACGGCCGCCAGAAGGATGGCGGCGAAGATACCGAACTGCGCGCCCGCGCCGAACAGGAACATGAGCGGGTTGGAAAGCAGCGGACCGAAATCGATCATAGCGCCGATGCCGATGAACAGCAGGAGCGGCATGGCCTCCGAGGCGTCAATGCCGACGGAGAAGAGCCATTCAATGATGCCGTTGCTCGAGATCCCGCCCTGCAGGGTCTGGTTGAGCACGCCGGTGAGGGGCAGGTTGACCAGGATGGCGCCGAAGCCCATGGGCAGCAGCAGCGAGGGCTCGTACTCCTTTTTGATCGCGAGCCAGATCAGCAGGATGCCGACGGCATACATGACGATCTGCTGCCAGGTGACGGACAGGATGCCTTCAAATAAGTACTCCATTTCTCAAAACCTCCTAAAAAAATAGACTCTTATCACAGTATCCGAAAAGAACTGCAATAAAAGTCTTGCTGTTTAAATTTCGAGCGGACGCCCGGCCGGTACCGGACATCGTTCTGACGCATAGAAATCCGCGCGCCCGGGTGAGGGACGCGGCAGCTACTCCCTTTTACGTGCCAATTATAGAGGCGCTCCGCGCATCCTGTCAAGTGGAAAGTTTGTTGACGGGACAAGACGCATGCAATATGATGATGAAGGAATAAAGGCCCCGGAAAGAGCGGAGGCAGGCAATGCATAATGAGGGAAAAAGCAGGCTGCACATGATCGCGGCCATGGTGATATTCGGTTCGATCAGCATCTTTGTGCGCAGCATCGGCATCAGTTCAGGACAGCTGGCGCTGTGCCGGGCGCTGATCGCCGCTGTGCTGATCGGCCTCTGGCTGGCCATCCGGAAAGAGAAGTTTGCCTTTCCGAACGGACAAAGAGAGCTGGTCCTTCTTCTGATGTCCGGCGCCGCGATGGGGTTCAACTGGATCCTGCTGTTCCAGGCCTACCGCTACACGACGGTCTCCATGGCGACGCTCAGCTACTATTTCGCGCCGGTGATCGTCACGGTGGTCTCCACGTTCATCCTGCGGGAGAAGCTGACGGCAAAGCGCCTGCTTTGCTTTGTGATGTCGACGGCAGGACTTGTGCTGATGATCGGCGCCCGCGGCGCGGGCGGCGGCAGCGACCTGACCGGGATCATGCTGGGCCTCGGCGCGGCGGTTCTTTACGCGACGGTCGTCCTGATGAACAAGATGATCCGCGCCGTCTCGGGGCTGCAGCGCACCTTTCTGCAGTTCGCGGCGGCAGCGGCTGTTCTGCTGCCCTACGTGCTCCTGACGGACGGCGTGAATCTGAGCCGACTGGACGGGAAGGGCTGGATCTGCCTGCTCACCGTGGGCGTGGTGCACAGCTTCCTGGCCTACTGCCTGTATTTTACCGCGCTCAGCCGGCTGCCCGGGGTGGAGGTCTCCATCCTCAGCTATATCGACCCCCTGGTGGCGGTCCTGGTCTCCCTGCTGATCTTCGGGGAGAGCATGACCTGGCAGCAGGTCGTGGGCGGCCTGTGCATCCTGGGGTTCACCCTGTGGAACGAGCTCGGCGCGAGCAAAGCGGCAGAGACGGACAGCCGGGATTGATCAGGGGAAGAACTGATCAGAAGAATTGATCAGAAGAAGATAAGACGAAGAAGGAGAAAACAGAATGCCCGGACTTGGGACACTGGTAAATGTATGCGCGATCGTGGCGGCCGTCTGGCCGGCATTGCCTTTCGGGGGATGAGCGGGCTGATCATATAGGATAAAGACAAAGAGTTCAGTACATCCTGTCTGCAGGAGAAGGAGGATAAGGATATGAGGGATTTTACGTACTATGCGCCGACTAAGGTCGCCTTCGGCAGGGACGCGGTGGAGAGGACCGGTGCGCTGGTCAGGGAGTTTGGCGGAACAAAGGCCCTGGTGGTCTACGGCGGCGGCAGCGCCGTGCGCAGCGGGCTTCTGGACAGGGTCTGCGCCTGCCTTGAGGCGGAGGGGATCGGCTATGTGACCCTCGGCGGCGTTAAGCCAAATCCGCGCCTTGGCCTTGCCCTTGAAGGCATCGGGCTGGCCAGGAAGGAAGGGGTAGATTTCCTGCTTCCCGTAGGCGGCGGCAGCGTCATCGACACCGCGAAGTGCATCTCCTACGGGCTGGCAAATGAGGGCGACGTGTGGGATTTCTACGCCGGAAAGCGCAAGGCCTCGGCCGGCATGCCCATCGGCGCGGTCCTGACCATTGCCGCGGCGGGCAGTGAGATGAGCAACTCCAGCGTGATCACCAAGGAGGAGGGCATGATCAAGCGCGGGTACAGCAGCGATTTCGGGCGCTGCCGGTTTGCCGTCATGGATCCGCAGCTGACGATGACCCTGCCCGCCTACCAGACCGCTTCCGGCTGCGTGGATATCATCATGCACACGATGGAGCGCTACTTTACCAAGGAGCCGGATACCATGCTGACGGACCAGCTGGCGGAGGGACTTATCCGCACCGTGATGGAGAACGCGAGGGTCCTGATGCGCGAGCCGGACAATTATAACGCCAGAGCCCAGGTGATGTGGGCGGGAAGCCTCGCGCACAACGGCCTGCTGGGCTGCGGGATGGCGGAGGACTGGGCCAGCCATCAGCTCGAGCATGAGCTGAGTGCCTCCTACGATGTGGCGCACGGCGCGGGCCTTGCCGCTGTCTGGGGCAGCTGGGCAAGATACGTCATGGCGGAGAAGCCGGAGCGCTTCGCCCAGTACGCCGTGAACGTAATGGGCGTTGCCCTGGGTGCGGACGATCCTGCCGTCATGGCGGAAAAAGGCATCCGGGCGACGGAGCAGTTTTTCCGGGAGATCGGGATGCCGACGAACATCAGAGAGCTGGGCATTGAGCTGAGCGATGAGGAGATCGAAGAGCTTGCCCGCAAGTGCAGCAACGACGGCGTGCGCATCGTGGGCGGCTTTAAACGGATCGACCGGGCGGATATGGTAAAGATCTACCACATGGCCAGGGGCTGAGCCCGAAGTAACAAATTGAAACCATAAGTAACAGACCGCAGCTTTACTTCCCCGGTCCGCGCCTGATAAAATGGGCGCATCCGGAGGAAAGGAGGCTGCGGTCCTTGTTTTTGTCAGATGCCGTCCTGCTTGGTTTTGCGTCGGCTGCCGCCCTGTGCGACCTGGGCACGGGGAAGATCCCCAACGCCCTCACGGGCTGCGGCCTGTGCTGCGGGGCCATCCATATGCTGTTTGCGGCCCAGGGGCCGCCGCTCCTGCGGCTCTGGTCCTTCCTGGGCGGCGCCGCGGTCCCCCTCCTGCTTCTCGGCTGGCTGTTCATCCTTCGCATGATCGGCGCCGGGGACATCAAGCTGCTGTGCATGGCGGGCTCCTTTCTCGGCCCCCGGCGGGCCGCGTCATGCGTTCTTTTTTCTCTTCTTTTCGGCGGCGCAGTCAGTGCGTATCTCGTCTGGCGCCGCGGCAATCTGTTTTCCCGTCTTTCCCGTTTCGGGAGCTATATTTCCGATCTTGTTCGAACCGGGCAGCGGCGCCCTTACCACGATGAGGCGGATACCGGGGGAGAATTCTGCTTTTCCGTTCCGGTGCTGCTGGCCCTGATCTGCATTCTGGGAGGTGGATTCTGACTCATGAGCAAAAAACTGTTTGCGGTCTGCGACCTGGACGCGTCCTACGCGGAGCGCCTCTCGCAGTACCTGGAGGAGACGCAGAGCCGTCTTTTTGAGGTGCGCGCGTTTTCCGGCACCCAGGCCCTGCTGGACTACGGGGCGGATCATCACATCACGCTCCTGCTGATCTCCACGCAGGCCATGACCGGCGCCGTGCGCGGCCTCGACGCGGAGCGCATCATCATTCTCTCCGAGGGGGAGCAGGTGCGCGAGTGGGAGGAGGAAAAACACGTCTACAAATACCAGTCTTCGGAGAGCCTGGCCGCCGAAGTCATGGACTGCTACGCCGGCGTATCCCCCGCTGTGCGGCAGAAATCTGAGGCCCGCGGCCTGCAGGACGGCTCCGCCGCGGCTGCATTCACAGCCGCAGCCGCAGCGCCGGCGGGTGCCCGGCCGGAGATCGGCGCCCTGCTTATCGGCGTGTATTCGCCCATCGGGCGGGCAGGAAAGACCTCCTTTGCCCTCACCCTGGGGGAACTGCTCGGGCGCAGCCGCCGCGTGCTCTACCTGAACCTGGAGGACAGCAGCGGCTTTGAGAGCCTGCTCGGCAGCGGCGGCGGGCAGGACCTGTCGGACCTGATCTACTTTGCCCGGCAGCGGGAGGGAGACCTCGGGCGGCGGCTGGAGAGCGTCGTGCGCACGGCAGGCAGCCTGGACTACATCCCGCCTGCCTTTTCCCCGTCGGACCTGCGGGACGTGCCGGCGGCGGAATGGCTGGAGCTGCTGGGGCGGATCGCGGAGTGCTCGGACTACGCAGTCATCATCCTGGATGTCGGCAGCAGGATCGACGAATTCCCCATGCTGCTGCGCGCATGCCGGAAGGTGTACATGCCGGTCCTCGGCGACCGCATCTCGGCGGCAAAGGTCACGCAGTTCGAGAAGAACCTGGAGGCGCTGGACTACGGCGACGTGCTGGAAAAGATCGAGAAGCTGCGCCTTCCCCGCACCCAGCTGCAGGGCAGCGGGGAGAGGCTGACGGCAAATCTTGCCGCGGGGCGGCTGGGCCGGTTTACGGCCGAGCTGATCGAAAAGGACGGGGAATGGGAGGCTGCAGGTGACAGGAGAAAAGTTTCAGGCATATCGTGAGCTGCTGATGGAGCGGCTGGAGCACTACCGGGAGCTGGCGGACGAGGAGATCTGGGAGCAGATCGACGAGCTGCTGGCCAGCGGCGCCGGGGAGGGCTATGTGCGCCTCGCCGAGCGGCGGCGGATCAGGACAGAGCTGTTCAACTCCGTGCGCCGCCTGGATATCCTGCAGGAGCTGATCGACGACGACAGCATCACGGAGATCATGGTCAACGGGACAAAAGGCATCTTCATCGAGCGGGGCGGCGGCCTGGAGCCCTGGCCAGCCCGCATCGGGTCAAAGGAAAAGCTGGAGGATATCGTGCAGCGCATCGCGGCGCGGTGCAACCGGACAGCCAACGAGGCGGTCTCCATCGTGGACGCCCGGCTCGAGAACGGGGCGAGGGTAAACATCGTCATGGCGCCCGTCGCCCTGGACGGCCCCGTCATCACCATCCGCCGCTTCCCGGACCATCCGGTCACCATCGAGCAGCTGATCGTGTGGGGCAGTATTTCCGCAGAGGCAGCCCTGTTTCTGCGGGACCTGGTCATCGCCGGCTACAACATCTTCATCAGCGGCGGGACGGGATCCGGGAAAACGACCCTGCTGAACGCCCTTTCGGATTATATCCCGAAGGAGGAGAGAATCGTCACCATCGAGGACAACGCCGAGCTGCAGATCCGCGGCGTGGCGAACCTGGTGCGCCTGGAGGCGCGCCGGCCAAACGCCGAGGGGGACGGGGAGATCACCATCCGGGACCTGATCAGGGCAAGCCTCCGAATGCGCCCGGACCGAATCATCGTTGGTGAGGTGCGCGGGGAGGAGACGATCGACATGCTCCAGAGCCTGAACACCGGCCACGACGGGTCGCTGAGCACCGGCCACGGCAACAGCCCCCGGGACATGCTCTCCAGGCTGGAGACCATGGTGCTGATGGGCCTGGAGATACCGGTGCAGGCCATCCGCCGGCAGATCGCCTCGGGCATCGACATCATGGTCCACGTCGGCCGCATGCGGGACCGCTCCCGCAAGGTGCTGGAGATCCTGGAGATCACGGGCTACGACACGGCGAAGGCCGAGATCACGACCCACACCCTCTACGCCTTCGAGGAGACGGGGGAGGACGCCCGGGGGCGCATCCTCGGCTCCCTGGAAAAGAAGGATGAGCTGATCTGCCGGGGAAAGCTTGCCCGCGCGGGTCTGGAGAGGAGCGGCCATGCCTGACTATGATGACCTTTCCTTTACCCCGGCGCAGAGGGCGGCCTCCATCGCCCTCTTTGCCCTGCTGGATCTGGCGGTAAGCCTTCTGTTTTTCAATACCCCGGCGGCCGCCCTTTTCCTCGCGCCCGCCTACCTGCTGTTTGCCCGGGAGCAGACGAAGGCGCGCCGGAGCGCGCGGGTAAAAAAGCTGGAGGCCCAGTTCGCCTCCGCCATCGGCCTGGTCAGCACTTCGCTGCAGGCCGGGTATTCCGTGGAGAACGCCTTCCGGGAGGCGGGGCGGGAACTGACCAAAATGTATGAGCCCGGGGAGATGATCGTGCGGGAGTTCCGGTACATCGACAGGCAGCTGCGGCTGAACGCGACCCTCGAACAGCTGCTGATGGACATGGGCAGACGGAGCGGCTCGGAGAGCGTAAGGGATTTTGCCGAGGTCTTTTACACGGCAAAGCGGACCGGCGGAGACCTGATCGCCATCATCCGCAATACGGCGGCGGGCATCGGCCAGCGCCAGGAGACCCTGCTGGAGATCGAGACGACCCTGTCGGGCAAGGTGATGGAACAGCGGATCATGAGCCTGATTCCCCTGCTCATCCTTGCCTATGTGCGCTTCTCCTCCCCGGGGTTTATGGACCCGATGTACCGGGGGGCAGCCGGGCGCCTGGTGATGAGCGCCTGCCTGGTCCTCTGGGTCCTGGCCTTCCTCTGGGGGAGGAAGATCACGGACATCCGGATGTAGAAGAACAGGGAGCTGCCATGAGAAGGAAACCGAAAAACAGAAAGAGGGAAAAGACAGCGGCAGCGGCGGGAGCGGGCAGGCTGATGGCACCCTTCCGTTTCCTTGCCGCCCGGATCGCGGACCATCTGCCCGCCGCCGGCGCGGCGCCGGACACTCCCGGGATCGCCCAGGATCTTTCGCGCATCCGTCCGGGGGAAAAGGATGTGGTGCGCCGGTATTACGAAGAGAAACTGGCCGAGTGCCTGGCCGCGGCCTTTGTTTTGCTGCTTCTTCTGATCGCCGCCGTTCTTGCGGACCGCTTCAGCCCGCGGCGGATCGAGGGGGAGAGACTGGAACGCCCTTCCTACGGGGAGGCGGACGCGCAGGAGGAGGTGACAGCCCTTGCCGAGGGAGAAGAGGAGGAAGTATCCCTGCAGGTCGGCGTGCAGGCCCGCAGATATACGGATGACCAGGCAGAGGAACTGCTTGAAGCAGCCCTCTCGCAGATCGGGGAAGAACTGACGGGGGAGAACCCCTCCGCCGATGAAGTGCGAAGCCCCCTCGTGATGAGAGGGGAATACCAGGACGGAGCCGTAAAGGCCGAGTGGGTCACCATCCCCTACGGCATGATCGCGGAGACCGGCGAGATCACGGGGGAGCCGCCCGGGGAGGGCGCTCTCGTGCAGCTTCGCGCCGAGCTGACCTGCCAGTCCCACACGGCCTGGTATGAGGCGGCCGTGCAGGTCTATCCGCCGCTGCTCACCCCGCAGGAGCGCTTCTGGCAGGCGGTCTCTCAGGCCCTTGCCCGGGCGGACGAGGAGGAGGCGCGGGAGGAATACCTTACCCTGCCGGACTCTGTCGAGGGCAGGAGGATCGTCTGGAACCGGGAGCGGGGCAGCGCCGCGCTGGCGGCGGCCATGCTGTTTCTGCTTCTGCCCGTGCTGCTCTGGCTCTACCGGGACCAGCAGGTAAAGGAAAAGGCCAGGGAGAGGAGCACCCAGCTGATGCTGGACTACTCTGCCCTCATGTGGAAGCTGACCATGCTTCTCGGCGCGGGGCTGACCATCCGGGGCTGCTTTGAGCGGATCAGCAGGGAATATGACCGGGAGGCGAAGCGCTATGTCTACGAGGAGGTCTACTATACCTGCACGGAGATGCGCAGCGGCGTCGCGGAGGCGGCAGCCTACGAGCGCTTCGGCCGCCGCTGCGGCCTGCCCCGGTACGCAAAGCTCGGCACCCTGCTTTCCCAGAACCTGAAGAAAGGATCGCGGGGACTTGCCGCGGCCCTGGAAAAGGAAGCAGCCGTATCCCTCGAGGAGCGCTCCGCGATGGCAAGGAAACTGGGCGAGCAGGCCGGGACAAAGCTGGTCTTTCCCATGATCATGATGCTCGGGATCGTGCTTATCCTCCTGCTGGTGCCGGCGTTTCTCACCTTCTGATGTCCCGGGACGCAAAGGGATGATCCATAATTCTCACAGCATCTTAACAAGACAGTATCCCCCCGTCTGTGCTATAATGACAGCAGAGGATAAAAAAATCTGACTGGCGCTTTGGCGCAAGGGCCGGCTGTGCCGGCGGAGAGGGGTAGATGTGAGAAAAACAAAAATCGTCTGTACGATCGGTCCAGCAAGTGAGTCCGAGGAGGTCTTCCGGAAACTGTGTGAAGCCGGTCTTAATGTCGCAAGGCTGAATTTTTCCCATGGCACGCACGATGAGCATCTGCGGCGCATTGAGATGATCAAGAAGGTCCGGAGCGAGATGAATCTTCCCATCGCGATCATGCTCGACACCAAGGGCCCGGAATACCGGACAGGCCTGATCAAAGACGGCAGCGTAGAGCTTAAGGACGGGGATGCCTTCTTCTTTACCACGGAAAAGATCGAGGGAGACGCCTCCGGCGTATCGGTCAGCTACGAACGGCTCTGTGAGGAGATGGCCCCGGGGGACACCATCCTGGTCAATAACGGTCTTCTCATTTTCAAGGTGGAGCGGATCGAGGGAAAGAAGATCCATACGCGCATCGTCTGCGGCGGTACGCTGAGCAGCCGCAAGAGCATGAGCTTCCCCGGAAAGGTCATGAGCCAGGAGTACCTTTCCGAGCAGGATAAGAGCGACATTCTTTTCGGCATACAGAACGGGATCGACTTTATCGCCTGCTCCTTTGTATCGAACAGGCAGAATCTGATCGATATCCATGAGTTCCTGCGTCAGAACAACGCGGATGATGTGGAACTGATCGCCAAGATCGAAAACCAGTCCGGTTACGACAATATCGAGGAGATCTGCAAGGAGTGCGACGGCATCATGGTCGCCCGCGGTGACATGGGCGTGGAGATCGCCTTTGAGCAGCTCCCGGCCATCCAGAAAAATCTGATCACGAAATGCCGCATGCTGGGCAAGCGCGTGATCACGGCGACGGAAATGCTCGAGTCGATGATCATGAATCCGCGTCCCACCAGGGCGGAGACCTCGGACGTGGCGAACGCCGTGTACGACGGGACCAGCGCGATCATGCTCTCCGGCGAGACGGCCGCGGGCAAATATCCGGTTGAGGCCGTGACGACCATGGCCAAGATCGCGGAGGCAACGGAGAAGAATATCGACTACGTCAAGCGTTTCCGCGATTCGGAATTTATCATCAAAAACGAGGTGGATGCCGTTTCCCACGCTACGGTCGGCATGGCGATCGACATCAAGGCACAGGCGATCGTGGCCTGCTCGCTCTCCGGCATGACGGCCCGGATGGTATCCCGCTTCCGCGGCCCGGTAGACATTATCGGCATGACCACGGAGGAGAAGACCTGGAGAAAGCTCGCACTCTCCTGGGGCGTGATCCCGCGCATCGCGGAGTATTATCCCTCCACCGATGTCCTCTTCTTCAGCGCCCGCAAGACAGCCATCGAAACAATGAGTCTGAAAAAGGGAGACAGGGTGGTCATTACCGGCGGCATTACCAACGGCCAGTCGGGCAATACGAACCTGATCAAGATCGAGGATGTGTAATTCGCAAAAATAACTGCAGCATGAAGCGGAGCCGCCGGGAACAGACATTGCCGGCGGCTCATTCGTGCGTCAGGAGAAAAAGGAGCAAACCATGATCGACCGGGAGGACATGCTTGAACTTACCCGCAGGATGACGCCGTCGCGGACCTGCTTTTCCAGGATCGCGGGCTGTTACCTCGACGAAGAAGGGTACGAAGACGGGACCTTCAATATTCATTTCCTGAAGCTTGACGGTGCGGAGAAAAAGAAAAACCTGGAGATCGCCAGGACCATACCCTTCTCCGAGACCAATGTACAGCTGAAAGACTGCGCCTTCAGGAAGCCGCAGCCCGGCCGGGACCCCGTCCGCATGCTGCTGCAGGGCATGCTGGGGACAGAACTGAAGGACGACGGGCTGAACAGCATCTTTTATGAGATCGCGGCAGAGCAGTATAAGGCGGCCGGACCATATGCCATTTATCTGTTTTACGGCGCCTACGATGTGCCCCGCAAGGGAACGGACAAGCAGCGCCAGGACGAATCGGAGATCGTCTACCGCTTTATCGTGGGAGCGTTCTGCCCGCTGGCCGGGGAGTATGAACCGGGCGATCCGGACTACGGCTTCCTGTACCCGGCCTTCTCCGACAGGTGCCCGGATGACGGCGCGGTCCAGATCTTTGACCGGGATCCGTCCCGCCCGCAGCGGGAGATGACCCTGCGGCTGCTTTCCTGA
>CAMOKZ010000047.1 GCA_946618155.1 uncultured Lachnospiraceae bacterium
GCGTCCACCACCTGGCCGTTCACGACCTGGGCATCGTTGTGCAGATTGCCGTAGGCGTCGAAGGCCTGGAACACAGGTCCGGCGACCGTCTGCGGAGCGGCGCTCTCCTCCGCGCCGTTCTCCTGGGCCGCGCCCTGGGAGCCCTCCGGATCCATCTCTTCCCCGGAAACGCCCTCCGCGCCCGCAGCGCCTTCGCCTTCCGCGGCGGTGCTGCTCTTCTTGCTCTCCTTCTTCGGCGAGAAGGTAAAGGTCTCGTTGTTCCCCGTGTAGGTCTCCATGTGGAGAACCCCGGGCTCTCCCTTCACCGAGGGATAGATCGAGGACAGGTAGGCGACCTTCTCCTCGAGCAGTTCATTCATGCCCAGCTCAACGTCGATCTCCCCGAAGGCCGCCCGGATATTCAGGTTCTCATCGAGGCTGATCGAATCGGGCTGCATATCCACGCCCTGCAGGAGCCTTGCCGTGCTCAGCACCGCCGACAGCTGCGCCGTGTTGTCCACGGTCAGCTTCTGGTACAGGGCCGGCTCATTGATAGAGAGACCCTCGATCAGCGGGACGTCCTCGGGCTTTTCCTCGTCGATCTCGAGGATGATTCCGTCCTCGTCAAAGCAGACGAACTGTCCGTCCAGCTCCACCGCGCCCACCAGGTGCTTTTCCGTCACTGTCAGCAGGACGCTGCCCGGGGACTCGAGCTTTGCCTGGATGCTGGAGAGGTAAGGCGCCCTCGCGTCGGTCGTCTCGGTCTTGTACTTCCAGGTGAAAAAGAGGGTGTTCTCGGTCCAGAAATCGTAGATGAGGTCGTTCCTGATCCGGTCCGGCGTGTACCGGTCCGTACCCGATACCTGCAGCGAACTGATGCGGAAAACGCCGAGCAGAACCAGGACTGCCGCAATGACAGCCAGCACGCCGACCCCCATGATCTGAAGCCGTGATACTCTTCTCCTTCTGCTCCTCGTACTCATCCTGCACCTCTGTCCAAGTCCGCGGCCATTACCGCAGGCT
This sequence comes from uncultured Lachnospiraceae bacterium, assembly GCA_946618155.1. GTDB lineage: Bacteria > Bacillota > Clostridia > Lachnospirales > Lachnospiraceae > CAMOKZ01. The sequence continues at coordinate 1,003 of CAMOKZ010000047.1, forward strand.
TCATTTTCTCAAGTATTCCTTCCTTGCCCTCCCGGCGTTCCGCTGCTGCCTTATATTACGGCAGCGCCGCCACCAGCTCCTTGAATACCCTGCCGCGCTCCTCGTAGTTGGCAAACATCCCCCAGCTCGCGCAGGCGGGGGAAAGGAGGACGGCGTATCCGGGACGGGCCGCCGCCGCGCAGACGGCAAAGGCCTCCTCGAAGGTATCCGCGAACCGGTAGTCCTTAAATCCGCAGGCCTCGCAGGCTGCCGCGATCTTCTCTCTCGTCGCGCCGATCAGGACAAGCAGCTTCACCTTCCCGTCAAAGGAGCGGATCCACTCCTCGTAGGAGGAATCCTTGTCATATCCGCCGCCGATCAGGATGGTCGGCCGGTCCATCGCCTTGATGGCGCGGATCGCGGCGTCGGGGTTGGTCCCCTTGGAATCGTTGTAGTAGATGACGCCGCCCTTTTCGGCCACGTACTCGATCCGGTGCTCAACGGACCGGAAGGCGCGCAGCACCTCGCGGATCTCCCCGGCGGGGACGCCGTAGGCAAGGGCCATGCCGGCAGCCGTCATCACATTTTCATAATTGTGCACGCCGGGGAGCATCAGCTCGCGCACGGCAATGAGTTCCTCTGCCCTGCCCGCACGGGAGACCCAGATCTTCCCGTCCTCATAGAACAGGCCGTCCTCCAGGCGTCTCGCGGAGCTGAAAAAGCAGACCTTCACCTTGTTTTCCGCGATCAGCTTCATGCCGAAGGCGCGGAGCACATCGTCCTCATAGTTGAGCACGCAGGTATCCTCCGGCGTCTGGTTCGACACGATCAGCTCCTTGACGCGGATGTACTCCTCCATCGTGTGATGGCGGTTCAGGTGGTCCGGCGTGATGTTCGTGATCGCGCTCACCTTCGGGTGGAAGGTGTGGATGGTCTCCAGCTGGAAGCTGCTGATCTCCGCCACGGCGACGGACTTATCCGTCGTCTCCAGGGCAGCCCCGGTATAGGGCGTCCCGATATTGCCCACCACGAAGACCTCGTCCTGGTGGCGGCGCATGATCGCGCCCAGCAGGGAAGTCGTCGTCGTCTTTCCGTTGGTCCCGGTGATGGCCAGGACATCGCCCCTGCTGCACACGTAGGCGAGCTCCACTTCGCCCCAGATCGGCAGGGATGCGGCGCGCAGCCGCTCCACCGCGGGAAGGTCCGTGGGCACGCCGGGGCTTAACACCACAAGGTCCGTCTCCCCGATCAGGGCATCCGTCAGTTCGCCGAGGGCGATCCTTGCCCCGCTCCCCTCCGGCAGCTTTGCCCGCACGTCCTCCTCCTTCAGGGAAGCGTTCCCGTCATAGAGGGTGACCAGGGCGCCCGCCGTCTCCAGAAGGCCGGCCGCGCCGATGCCGCTGATGCCGGCACCGAAAACCAGGACTCTGCAGCCCCGGAGGGATTCCATGTCTGTTTTAGACTTATCCATGATGATCGTTACATCTCCTTTTTACAGACCAAACGAAGCCAGGGCGCAGCCGAAGATCGTCACGATCGTAAAGACCGCCACGATGCGGGGCTCGCTCCAGCCGGACAGTTCAAAGTGATGGTGGATGGGCGTCATCTTGAAGATGCGCTTTCCTCCTGTTTTCTTGAAGTAGGTGACCTGGATCATGACAGAGAGCACCTCGATGAGGTAGATCAGGCCGATCAGGAGGATATAGACGGGAAGCTTCATCATGTACGCCATGCCGGCGACAAAGCCGCCCAGCGCCAGGGAACCGGTGTCCCCCATGAAGATCTTCGCCTTAAAGGTGTTGTGCACGAGAAAACCGAGAAGTGCGCCGAGCATGGCCGCGCCGGCAGGCTCCACCTGGCCCGTCAGATAGAGGGAGGCGGAAATGAAGAAGGCGCAGACAACGCTGGTCACGCTGGAAGCGAGGCCGTCCAGGCCGTCGGTAAAGTTGACGCCGTTGACGGTGCCGATGATCACAAAATAGGCGAGAATGGTCGCGCCGATCCGCAGCGGGGTGCCCTGCAGGATAAATCCGCCCGAAAACGGGATGCGGATATCCAGGCAGCTGCGGTCAAGCACCCAGATGTACACCAGGAAGATGGTGGTCACCACGATCTCCAGCCCCATCTTCTGCTTCGGGAAAAGGCCGTCGGAGCGGCGGAGCACCACCTTCAGGTAGTCATCCAGAAAACCGATGATGCCGAAGCCCAGGGTCAGGATCACCACCGGCACGATCTTCGGGTAGCTGCCCATGAAGAAGGCGCAGGCGACAAGGAAAGCAATGAGGAACATGATGCCGCCCATGGTCGGCGTTCCCGCTTTCTTCAGATGCTCCTGCACGCCCTCCTTTCTCTCGGTCTGACCGACCTTCAGTTTCGTAAGAAAAGGAATGACGAACGGGCCAAGCCCGGCGCTGACCGCGAAGGCGATCAGAAGCGGCAGGATGGTCTGAACCTGTCTGAACATAAACTGTACCCCCTGAAATATTATTGATGTACAACTGCGCCCTGGGGCGCGGCAAGGTCTTCGCTGGTGATGCCGTCCCAGGTGGTTGCGGCCGTCTGGTCATCCATCTGCTCCGGCGGCGCGGCGATATCCGGGTTCTCGGCAACGGGATCGATCTGGTCCTGGGTCGACACCGTCTGCGGCTGCAGAGAGATGACGTTCAGGTAGCCGTCCACCACGTTCCCTTCTTCATTGACATAGGCGCCCTCTATTGGGTCGCCGTTTGCGTTTACCACGACATCGTCGTCGTTGATGTAGGCGCCGTTGTACAGATTTCCGTAGCTGTCAAAGCACTGGAAGGTCTGCCTGATCGGGCCGCCGGTGCCGGCCGGGGCCTGCACGACCTCGCTCTGGGAAACGCCAAGGTAGGCAAGAAGGCTCGGATCGACCTCCTCGGTGGGATAAATGCCCATGTAGGGGAAGATCTCCGTGGCGCACTGCCTGAACAGGATCTGCGCGAAGGAGCTGTCCGCCTGGTTGGGCACGTTGGGCTCATCCACGACCACGTAGATGACGACCTGCGGGTCGTCGATGGGCGCGGCGCCGATGAAGGAGACCAGGTACTTGCCGGTCGCCCTCGTCTTCGTCTCCGGATTGATCTTCTCGGCTGTACCGGTCTTGCCGCCGGTCAGGTAGCCCGGGACCTGCGACTTGCGGCCGGTACCCTTCTGCACGGCGGTCTTGAGGTAGCCGCGCACCAGGGAAGAGACCGAAGAGGAAATGGGCTGGCGCAGGACCAGCGCATCGATGTTCTTTTCCACGCTGCCGTCGGCGTTGAGCACCTGGCGCACCACGTGGGGCTGGTAATAATACCCGCCGTTGACGACCGTGGAGAAGGCCGCCGCCTGCTGGATCATCGAGCAGGTAAAGCCCTGGCCGAAGGTACAGGTGGCAAGCTCGACCTCGTGCATGTCGTCGCGGGAGTAGATCACGCCCGCGCTCTCCTCGGGCAGGTCGATGCCCGTGGGGCTGCCGAAATTGAACAGCCGCTGGTAGGTGCAGAAATTGCTGATCTTCAGCTTCATGCCGATCTGCATCAGCGCGTCATTGCAGGAATTAACGATCGCGTACTCGAGCGTCTCCTCACCGTGTCCGTAGACATTGTCGCAGTTGATCCGCGTATCGGTGATGAACTCGTAGCCGTCGCACACGAAGGTGTCTCCGTCGTGGACCGCTCCCACCTCGAGCGCGCTCGAAATGGTGATGGGCTTGACGACCGATCCGGGCTCGTAGCTGCCGCTCACACAGAAATTGGACCACATGGCGTGCAGCGCGTCCGCGTAGGTCTGGTCGTCCATGCGCTTGAGCTCGGCGCCCGAATACAGGGCGCTCATGTCCTGGGGATCGTTGAGATCAAAAACGGAATTGGTCGCCATGCCGAGGATGGAACCGCTGTTGGGATCCATCACGACGATGCCGATATTCTTCGCGCCCTTTTCGCGCTTGGTGGCGTCCCCGTAGGTCTCCTCGAAATTCGCGATCATCTTCTCCAGGATCTCCTGGATGTTGATGTCGAGGGTCATGACCAGGGTCTTGCCGTGCTCCGGCTCGATGGTGGTGCGGCGGAACTCCGAATCCTCGTCCAGATAGCCGAAGGCCCTGCCGTCGGTCCCGTTGAGCAGGCTGTCATAATACTGCTCCAGGCCGCAGACGCCCTGGTCGATGCTGTTGGACCAGCCGATCACGTTGCAGGCGAGGCTGTCATAGGGATATACGCGCACGTAATCCTCCTCGAACCAGACGCCTGTGACAAGGGAGAGCCTCGCTCTCTCCTCATCGGAAAGCTCCCTGTCCGGGGAGGTGGATACATAGGCCTCGTAGGCCCTCTTCTCTTCTTCGGTCACGTTGCGCTTGACCACCTGGTACTGGCTCTGCGCCGTCTCCTCGCTCTCGATCCGGTCGCGGATGAGGGCGCTGTCGATGCCGAGGCCCTCGGACACCGCGGTGATCGTCGGCTCCTTGTAGTTTTCGCCGCTGTTGATGGCGGCGCAGTCAAGCACGACATTGTACTGCTTTTCGCTCTTGCCCAGGATGATTCCGTTGGTGTCGCGGATCTCGCCGCGGCGGTAGGGAATGCTGCGGCTGTCGTAGGTCTGCTGGGAGAGCACGGCCTTCGCGTACCGGTTGCCGTCCCTCGTCGTGATCACCGTGATCCGCACCAGGAGAATGGCAAGAAACAATAAAACAAATGCAAATACAAGCGTCAGCTTTATTTGCATTCGTCTTGAGAATCGCTGTTTTCTTTTTGCTGGTTTTGTGGTTTTCCGCCTGTCTGCCAAATTATCACCTCAGATCAGCTGCGGTGCGCATGCCGCCCGCGCAGGGCGGGCCGCCGGCATGCCTTTAGTCCGCGGGAACCTCCCGGAACTGCTTTACATAATCTCCGGCGCCGCTGTCATACGTGCGCACTTCGGCGCTGACCGCGTAGGTCATGCCGAGCCGTTCGATCGCATCCGCCTTGACCTCCTCCAGATCCACGGAGGAGATGATGCGGTTATATTCAGAATCATTCGCGAGCTTGAGTTCGCTCAGCTTCATCTCAAGTTTGGTCAGTTCCTTCTGGCTGGCCGTCGTCTCCGCCTGCAGCTTCAGGAAATTGATGCAGATAAAGACGGTAAGAAACGCCGCGACGGTCAGGAACAGCACATAGCTCATATTCATGCGGAGCGCGCGCTCGCGGTTCTGGCGGGTGTGCTCGCTCAGCTCACGGGGGAACTCTTCCTGCGCAAGCGAAGAAAGACGCTTCGCCGCGCTGCCTTCCACGTAAACAGCAGACGAATTCTTGCCTGCGAACCCGTCTCTGCTCCCCTGATCAAATCTTACGAAATTAGCCTGTTTTTTCATTCTATCGCCTTCTGCCCACTGCCGTCAAGTCCGGCTCCTGATTGCTGCTGTTTCCCTATTGCTGTTATCCGCGTCCGGAAACCGGCATCTTCTTCTCGAAGACCCTCAGCTTCGCGCTCTTGGAACGCGGGTTTTCCTCCATCTCCTCCTCGCTGGGAAGTATGGGTTTTCTCGTAATGACCCTGCCCTTCGACTTCTTTCCGCAGACGCACACAGGCAGCTGCGGAGGACAGGTGCAGGGATTTTCATTGCGGCGGAAGCATTCCTTTACAATGCGGTCCTCCAGAGAATGGAAGGTGATCACGCAGATCCTTCCGCCGTCGCCGAGGAGGTCGATCATGTCGTCCAGCGAATCCCGCAGAACGTCGAGCTCCTTGTTTACTTCGATTCGGATAGCCTGGAATGTCCTTTTGGCCGGGTGTCCCTCTTTAGCCCTGAACTTGGCGGGGATTGATGCTTTTATCACATGAATTAACTCCCCAGTCGTTTCAATGCTTTTTTCCGCTCTCGCCCTTACGATGTGCTGTGCGATGCTCCTTGCGAACCTGTCTTCCCCATAGTCCCTGATGATGCGTGTAAGTTCCGTCTCACTATACAGATTCACTACATCCTTCGCACTCAGCTGCTGCCTCCTGTCCATTCGCATGTCCAGAGGGGCGTCAGCCCTGTAGGAAAAGCCGCGGTCCGCCTCATCCAGCTGGTAAGAAGAGACCCCCAGATCCAAAATGACTCCGTCTATGGATGTTATTCCAAGCTCCTCGAGCCGTGCCCTCATGTCGCAGAAATTGCTGCGCACGATGGTCACGATGCCCGCGAACTCCTGAAGACGCTGTGCAGCCGCCTCTATCGCGTCGCCGTCCTGGTCGATGCCGACGAGCCTCCCTTTGTCAGAGAGCCGCCTGCAGATCTCCCGGGAATGGCCGCCGCCACCCAGGGTGCCGTCTACGTAGATGCCGTCCGGTTTAATGCAAAGAGACTCAATGCATTCCCTTAAAAGAACAGACTTATGTTGAAAATCCATGGCCATTTCCACTCCATTCCGCTTTCCGCGGGTCATTTACATGGTAATGCCAAGCTCCGCCATTGTGGCAGCGATCTCATCCATGTTGTCAAATGCATTGTTTTCCGTCCACTTCTCTTTGCTCCACAGCTCAATGCGATTGAGCATGCCGGCCAGCACCACCTCTTTGTCCAGACAAGCAAATTCTCTCAACGTTGCCGGTAAAAGAACTCTCCCCTGCTTGTCCAGCTCGCAGTCGGTCGCACCTGCAGTGAAGAAACGCATGAACTGCCTGGCGTTCTTCGACATAAATGGAAGTTTCCGCAGCTTCTGCTCGAATTCTGCCCAGTCGTCCATATTGAACAAAAAGAGACAGCCATCCAGACCCCTTGTAACCTTGACAACAGCACCCAGCTGCTCCCGCAGTTTCTGAGGAATGATCAGCCTGCCCTTCGTGTCCAGTGTGTGATTGTACTCACCAGTGAACATACCAGACATCCTTCCGTCCCAATGTGGCACTTGCCCCACACAATTCCACACCTGGGCACCACATTCCACCACTTGACTCCACTTACGCTTAAATAATAATCCATTACAGGGAAAAATACAAGGGAAAAATGCGCCGATTTTTCCGCGGAAAGCGAACATTTTTCATGTTTACGGCAGGGCATTTTTTCGGTATAGTAACAGGTGAAAAAGGAGGTACGACATCATGGCTGAACGCGGCAATACAAGCGAAAACAAAGGGAGTCAGGGGGATGGGACCCTGCGCAGATACTGGGCTCTCCTGCTCCTGTTTTTCATCGGTCTGGCCGGCGCATGCTTCATCATTCTGCTGTTCTTCCGCACAGAGCTCTTCGTGCGTGGGGCCGGGTGGGTGCTGAACATCCTCACGCCCTTCATTGTGGGGGTGGCGATCGCCTACATCATGCGTCCCTTTGCCCTGTCGGTGGAGCGCGGACTCACAAAGCTCCAGGACCGTTTTCTGAAAAAGAAGCATCCGGGCTTCATCCGCATGGCCTCCATCGTGGTCGCCGTCGTGTTCCTGCTGGCGGTCATCGTTCTCCTGCTCATCGCGGTCCTGCCGGAGGTGATCACGAGCCTTGCCCGCATCGCGCGCAGCATACCCGGCGCCTACACCCAGCTGGTCGCCTGGCTGGACGGCCTTGACCAGTACGAACCGCTGCACGAAGCGATCGGCGGCCTCGAAGAAGTGCTGGGCACCCTGTCCGGCCGCCTGCGCGACTTCCTGAACAACAGCGTGGTGCCCTACCTGGAGTCCCTGGTGGGGGGACTGACCACCAGCTTTGTCGGCATCTTCAACATCGTCAAGAACTTCGGCCTCGGCCTGATCATCTCCTGCTACCTGCTGAGCAAGTGGGAGAAATTCATGGCCCAGGCAAAGCTCCTGGTCTACGGGATCTTCCCGAAGCGCGCGGCAGACTGGATCCGCCGCGAGGTCCGCTACACGGACCGCATGTTCAGCGGCTTCATCCACGGGAAACTGCTCGACTCGGCGATCATCGGCCTGATCTGCTTCGTCTTCTGCGCCCTCGTGAACATGCCCTACGCCATGCTGATCAGCGTGGTCGTCGGCGTCACGAACATCATCCCGTTCTTCGGGCCCTACCTCGGCGCCATCCCGTCCCTCCTGCTGCTGCTGACGGTAAATCCGGGCAAATGCCTGCTTTTCCTGATCTTCATCGTGCTCCTGCAGCAGTTTGACGGAAACATCCTCGGCCCCGCCATCCTGGGCGACCGCCTCGGGATCTCGGGCATCTGGATCCTGTTCTCCATCCTGTTTTTCAGCGCCCTGTGGGGCATTGTGGGCATGCTGATCGGTGTGCCGCTGTTCGCGGTCCTCTATGACCTCATCCGGCGCTTCGTCGTCTCCTCGCTGCGCCGCAGGAACGAGACCGACATGCTGACGGACTATCAGGAACGATTTGCGGAGGACGAACCGCCGAAAAAGGCGCCGAAGCTGCCGAAACTGCCGAAGATCCAGAAGCCTGCAGCAAAGAAGTAAAATAAACCGGCCGGGAGTATGAAACCGATACCCCGGCCGGAAAATAAAAAAAACGCGCCTGACCGGCGCGGAAAGGAATTGACCCCCACAGTATGAATAAGAAAGAAATTGCAGAAATCAGAAAACAGCTGAAGGCAGACCGCTGCGCGCTCACGCGCATCTGCGGCTGCTATGCGGATGTGGAGAAAAGAAAGCTGGCGGCGTTCTCGTCGCCTTTTCTTTCTCTGGAAGATGAGGAAATCGATAAGTATCTGGAGCTGTTCCGCAAGGTCCTCTCCGGGACCCTGGAAAAGAATATGCTGAACATGGAATTCCCCTACGGGGCCGAGGAAGAAGGCGGCGCCCAGGCCTTCCTGATGCGCCTCCGCGAAAGCTTCCTGGAGGACGAGGACCTGGTCGACGAATACTTTGACAAGGTCATCGAGTCCTGCATGGGGTCCGACAACCTCCTCATCCTGCTGGTCTGCGGCGCCTACGACGTCCCCGGCCGGGCAAAGGACAACATCGACATGGAGGACGCCTCCGATGAAGTCTTCTCCTTCATGCTCGGCTGCGTCTGCCCGGTGAAGCAGTCAAAGCCGGGCCTCTCCTACGACGCCGGCAGGAAATTCTTCTACGAGCAGATCCGGGAGTGGGTCGCCCAGCCGCCCATGCTCGGCTTCCTCTTCCCCGCCTTCAACGACCGCGCCACGGACCTCCACAGCGTCCTCTACTACTCCAAAAACCCGGAGGACCTCCACCTGGATTTCGCGGACGCCGTCCTGGGCTGCGCCGTGCCGCCCTCCCCGAAGATGCAGCACGAGACCTTCCAGGGCATCCTGCAGGAGTCCATGGAGGAGAGCTGTGATTTCGAGACCGCCCGCGGCCTGCACACCGCCCTCCACGCCCTGACCGAGGAAAAGAAAAAGGAGCCCGAGGCTCCTGTCGTCCATAAAGAAGAACTGCGCGCCATGCTGGCCGAGAGCGGCGCGGCGCCGCAGCAGCTCGAGGCCTTCGAGACCAGCTTCGACGAAAGCGCAGGCAAAGGCGCCGCCTTCCTCGCCACCAACCTGATGGATACCCGGCGCTTCGAAGTGCGCACCCCGGATATCCGCATCCAGGTGAGCGCGGACCGCGCGGACCTGATCGAGACCCAGATCATCGACGGCAGGCCCTGCCTGGTCATCCCCATCAACGACGCCCTGACCGTAAACGGGCTGCCGGTGAAGCCGCCGGCGGCGGAGTAGTCTTTTCTGATAAAATGGACTCACTATGGCTGAGTAGTCTTTTTTGAAACAACGGACTCGCCATGGCGGAAGGCATCCGAAGCAAACCATAGAAGCCGACTGAGACTGTCAAGATGCCTGCGCGCGCGTAGCCGACCACGCTTCTATAGGAGGCGAAGCGCGTCGCAGATAGCATCGCAGACAGGTGAAGGCAGGCGAACTGGTTTGCGAGGAGCCTTCCGCCATAAGAGTCTCCTGTAACAAAAAAGTGGGAAACCGCACCAAAGCGATTTCCCACTTTTTTCATGCCATATTTTGTTTCTTACACCAGCGGATAGCGATCGGTCAGCGTCTTCACGATCTTCTTCGCGCTCTCGATGCCGGCTTCGCCTTCCTTCAGCACGATCGCGATCGCTTCCGCGACCTGGTCCATATCGGCCGTGTTCAGGCCTCTGGAGGTGACGGACGGCGTGCCGAGGCGGATGCCGCTGGTCACGAACGGAGACATCGGATCGTTCGGGATGGTGTTCTTGTTCGCGGTGATGTGCGCCGCGTCAAGCATCGCTTCCGCATCCTTGCCGGTCCTGCCGACACAGGTAAGGTCGACGAGCATCAGGTGGTTGTCCGTGCCGCCGGAAACAATGCTGATCCCGCGGTTCATCAGGCCCTTGGCCAGCGCCTGGGCGTTGTCCACGATGTTCTGCTGGTAGACCTTGAAGGACGGGTCAAGCGCTTCCTTGAAGCAGACCGCCTTCGCCGCGATCACATGCATCAGCGGGCCGCCCTGGATGCCCGGGAACACTGCCTTGTTGAGCTTGTACTCCTTGGCGAATTCCGCGCTGGACAGGATGAGGCCGCCGCGCGGTCCGCGCAGGGTCTTGTGGGTCGTGGTGGTGACCACATGGGCGTAGGGAATGGGGCTCGGATGAAGGCCCGCTGCCACAAGGCCCGCGATGTGCGCCATATCGACCATCAGGAACGCGCCGACTTCATCGGCGATCTCCCTGAATTTCTTGAAGTCGATGGTGCGCGCATAGGCGCTCGCGCCCGCGATGATCATCTTCGGCTTGCTCTCCACCGCGAGGCGGCGGACTTCGTCATAATCGATGAAGCCGTCGTCGTTTACGCCGTAGGGTACGATCTTAAAGTAAGCGCCCGACATGTTTGCGGGGCTTCCGTGGGTCAGGTGGCCGCCGTGGGCCAGGTTCATACCCATGATCGTATCGCCCGGCTGAAGCAGGGCAAACTGCACGGCCATATTGGCCTGAGCGCCGGAATGGGGCTGGACATTGGCGTAGGTGCAGCCATAAAGCTTCATGACACGATCCCGGGCCAGGTCCTCAACGACATCCACGCACTCGCATCCGCCGTAATAGCGCTTGCCGGGATATCCTTCCGCATACTTATTCGTCAGCGGGCTGCCCATGGCCGCCATCACGGCCTTGCTGACCCAGTTCTCCGACGCGATCAGCTCAAGGTGGGCATTCTGTCTGTTCTCTTCAGCAACGATCAGATCCGCAATTTCCGGATCAACAGCGCGCAGCTCGTCCAGTGAATACATTCTCTACCTCCTGTACTCGGGGAAGACATTCGTCTTACATCTTGTGTCTTGTTGGTCAGTACACTGCTACTCACTTTA
>CAMOKZ010000048.1 GCA_946618155.1 uncultured Lachnospiraceae bacterium
CTGCTGTTTTCTCTGTTTACAGGCCTGCTCACACATCCACCCCCTCCCCGTTCCATGCGGGGATAAAGCTCTCCTTCGCGGCCTCGCCCTCCTGCACATACCCCTGGGTGATGCCAAGGTCAAGCGCATGCCGCACCAGCTTCTCGTACTCTCTTTTTGTCACTTTTCTGCAGAGCAGCGCATCTCCTGCCGCCTGCGGCATCGGCGTATACTGGCTGAGCAGGCTCAGCGCGATTCTGCCGCCGAAGTTCTCATACAGCCAGGTAACGATGCTGCAGCCTTCCCGGACATGGCCCGGAAGGAGCATATGGCGCACCAGGACGCCGCGGCGCATCTGCCCTTCTTCATCGTATACACATTCCGGGACCTGGCGGACCATCTCGGTGAGCGCTTCCTTCGCGCGCTCAGGATAGTCCGGCGCCCCGGACCATCTGCCCGCCGTCTCCGGATCCATATATTTAAAGTCCGGCATATAGATATCGACAAGGCCCTCGAGATGCCGGAGCATGCCGGCGTCCTCGTAGCCGCTGCTGTTGTAGACCACCGGGATGATAAGGCCCTGCTCCTTTGCCAGGCGCAGGGCAAGTATGGTCTGCGGGAGAAAATGCGCTGCCGTCACCAGGTCCAGGGTTCCCGCGCCCTGGTTCTGCAGGTTCAGGAAGATGCGGGCAAGCTGCTCCGGGTCTACTTCTTTCCCCGGCAGCGCGGCCCCGCTCCCTGTCCTGTCTTCTCCGGCCCGCGCAGGCTCCTCCTGCGCTTCCTGCGCTGTCGCCGCCGTGCGCCGCCTCAGCGCGATCTGCGCGTTCTGGCAGTATACGCAGCCAAGACTGCACCCGGAAAAGAATACCGCACCTGCGCCGGCGCCGCCGTTCAGGCACGGCTCCTCCCACGGGTGAAGGGCCGCCCTGGCCACAACGGCCCTGGCGCCCATCCCGCAGAAGCCCCGCTCTCCCGCAAGGCGGTCCGCCCCGCATGCGCGGGGGCAGATCCTGCACTGCTTCAGCAGTTCCATCAGCTGCGTTCCGGTCAGTTCACTGTCCATCTTCCTGCCTTTACTGTACAGTAGTCTTGCCGGCAAGCACCTGCCGGTAGTCTTCATAGTTCTTCTGCAGAAGCTGCGGCGTGTTCAGCTCATACGGACATTTGCGCATGCAGGCGCCGCAATGCAGACATCCCTCGATCTTCTTCATCTCCTCCTGCCAGTGGGGAGTGAGCCAGTCCTTCGAGGGGGCGCGCCTGAGCATCAGGGACATGCGGGCGCACTGGTTGATCGTGATCCCCGCCGGACATGGCATGCAGTAGCCGCAGCCGCGGCAGAACTCGCCGTCCATCTCCTTCTTTTCCTGCTCGATGAAGGCGCGGATCTCGTCGGTCATCTGCGGCTCCTCCTCCATGAAGGAGAGCCAGTCGTCCAGCTCGCGCTCCCGCTGTACGCCCCAGATCGGCATGACGTTGTCGAACTGCAGCATGAAGGCCATCGCGGCGGCGGCGTTGGTGATCAGTCCGCCGGCCAGGCCCTTCATCGCGAGATATCCCATGTTTTTCTCCGCGCTCTCGCGCACCAGCTCCAGCTCCTTCTCCGAGGAGAGATAGCTGAGCGGATACTGGATGGTCTCGTAGAGACCGGACTCGACGATCTCCTTCGCCACAAACAGCTTGTGGGTCGTAATGCCGATGTGGCGGATCATGCCCTGCCGCTTCGCGTCCTCCAGATATTCATAGAGGCCCGTCCCGTCGTCCGGGCGATAGCACCGGTCCACGCAGTGGAGCTGATAGATGTCCAGGTGATCCGTGCGCAGTTTCGTAAGGCTGGTGTCGAGTTCTCTCTTCAGACTCTCCAGATCTCTTGCCTGGCTCTTGGTCGCAAGATAGATCTTCTCCCGCATCCCGTCGAAGGCGATGCCCACTTTTTCTTCGCTGTCGCTGTAGGCGCGCGCAGTGTCGAAGAACCGCATGCCGCCCTCGTAGGCCTTCTGCAGGAGGCTGACGGCGGTCTCCGTGCTCACGCGCTGGATGGGCAGCGCGCCGAAGCCGTTCTGCACCGCGGTGATTCCTGTGCTTCCCAGTGTGATTTTTCTCATTTCGTTCTCCTTCTGTCCCGTCTCCTTCTGTCTCACTCTGCGGAAAGAGCCATACCGGCCCGCGCGCGCGGCGCCGGCATGGTATGGCTCTTTTTGACTGATGCAGACAGACTTATGCGCAGCCGACCGTGAGCAGGATGTTCGAGAACACTCTCTTTTCACCGGTCAGGATAGCCAGGCAGACGTCCGGCTCCGCGGCCTTGTCATAGAATTCATACCTGCCGACGCCGGAAAGCTCCAGGCCCAGCTCATCGCGGAACTCCTGGAAGATCTCGGGCTCCGGACCTTCTCCGGGCACCATGACCTCGGCCTTCTCAACCTCGATCACAGAGTGGATCGCCTTGAGAACGTCCGTCACGGTGGGCATGCCGGGCATGATGCCGACATAAACTTTCTTCGCGCTGCCGCTCTTCTGTGCCAGCGGATAGTTGCCGTCGGCGATCAGGACCTTGCTGCCGTGTCCGCAGTAGGCGAGCGCTTCCATGATTTCAGGGTTGATCAGCTTTGTGGTAAGCATGTGTTCCTCCTTTCACGGGCCCCCGGGGCCCGTTCCTGCCGCTCAGGCTTATTTCTCGTCGTCGCGAAGCTTGCCGAGCGCTCCGCCCGGATGCCACTTGACGTACTGCTGCGGGCTGACGTCCTTCTCCTGCTGCAGGGCTACGCTGAGGGCCTGCAGGACAAGGGTCTCCGCAAGGATGGACATTCTCGGGGCACGGCCCAGGGGACCGCCCTCTTTCTTTACGCCGGCGAAGAGATGCACAGCGCTCTCCTTCGCGAGCCAGGACTCGTCGTTGCCGCTCACGCCGATCAGGATGCAGCCGTTGTTCTTGACTGCCGTCACGGTCGCGCGCATCTCCGCGGTCTCACCGCTGTTGGAGATGAAGATGACCACGTCGCCCGGAACCAGCTGCCCGCAGGAGCCGTGAACAGCTTCCGTGCCGTGCAGGAAATAGGTCGGGTTGCCCGTGGAGGACATCAGCGAGGAGATGTAGCCGGAGATGTGGCCGGGTTTGCCGATGCCGGACACATGAACGCGGCCGCCCTTTGCCTGCGCGTCGAGAATGAGCTGCGCAGCCGCCTCGATGCGGGCGTAGTCCATCTGCTCGATGAAGGCGGGGAGATCCGTCTTTACGGTCTCAAGAAAATTTTCATATGCTTCTTTGCACTTTGCGTCTAACATGGATGCCTCCTTATTTCAGCGCGCTGGTATCGAGAACAAGTCCCTTGCGCTCCTTCAGGAACGCCTCGACCTTTTCGAGGGTCGGCAGGGAGGGCATCGCGCCCATCGCGGAAACGGTAAGGGCCGCGGTATGGTTCGCGAATTTCAGCAGATCCTCATATCCCCAGCCGCAGCAGCTGCCTACGCAGAAGGCGCCCACAAAGGAGTCGCCGGCCGCGGTCGGGTCGACCGCCATGATGTTCTCCGCGCAGGGGCTGAAGAATTCGCCGTCCTTCTCGGTGGAGAGAATGGCGCCGGCTTCGCCCAGGGTGATCAGGACGTTCTTTACGCCCTTCGCCTTGAGGGCGTCGCAGCAGGCCTTCGCCTGGTCGCGGTTGACGTCTTTCCCGACATGGTCGATCTTGATGCCGACCATATCATAGGCCTCATGCTCGTTCGGGGAGATGTAGGTCAGGTGCGAGAACAGCTCGTCGGAAAGCGGCGCGCTGGGCGCGGAGTTGAGCATGACCGGAACGCCCTTCGCGTAGGCGTAGGCGGCGACCTGCTCGTTGATCTCCATCGGGATCTCCAGCTGCAGGACGACCAGGTCGTACTCTGCGATCTTCTCTTCCAGGAAGGCGATGTCTTCCTTCGTGATGCTCATGTTGGAGCCCGGAAGGACGATGATGCGGTTCGCGGTCTGCTCGCCGGGCTTCTGCTCCAGGATGATGACGCTGCACCCGGAGGGCAGGGTCTCGTCGTAGAGCACGTGGCTCGTGTTGATGCCGGCTTCCTGGCAGGTCCTGATCATGTCTTCGCCGTTGCTGTCATGACCGAGCTTGCCGATCATGGTCACATCAGCGCCGAGGCGGGCCATCTGTACCGCCTGGTTGGCACCCTTTCCGCCGGGGGCCTTGGAGAACGTGCCGCCAAGGACCGTCTGTCCCTCTCTCGGGAAGATCCCGGTGGTGGCGATCTGATCCATGACAAAACTGCCTACAACAAGAATACGTGGCTTAGCCATTTCGGATACCTCCTTATGCTGATGCCTGCCGCGGCAGGCATATCCTGCAGATGTTACAGCAGACAGGCAAAGTAAACATTACTCAGCCCGTCTTCGGCGCCCGAAGGCGCCGCAATGGTCATGATCAGCCGGCGTAACCCATGAGGGCGCGCGGCAGGAACAGAACGACTTCCGGTATATAGGTAATGACGACCAGAACGATCAGCATGGTCAACAGCGGCCACATGATCTCCTTGATCACGTCTTTCAGCGGCGTACCCGAGACGCCTGATGTAATAAAGAGCAGCATACCGAACGGCGGCGTGGACAGACCGATCATCATGTTGAAGATGACGACCAGGCCGAAGTGCACGAGGTCGATGCCGAAGCTCTTCGCGATGGGAAGAAGGATCGGGACAAAGACGACCTGGATGACCGACGTATCGATGAACATGCCCAGGATGAGGATGGCGATGTTGACGATCAGCAGGAAAACATACTTGTTGTCGGTAAAGCTCGTGATGAACTTCGCGACGGCTTCCGCCACATGCTCCTTCGCGACGATGTAGGAGATCGTCTGCGCGGCGCCGATCATGATGGAGGTCGTGCCGGTACCCTTGACCGTGTCGATCAGGACCTGCTTAAAGCCGTCCCACTTGAGCACGCGGTAGCCGAACACAGCCACGATCAGCGCGTAAAGACCAGCGACAGCGCCGGCCTCGGTGGGCGTCATAACGCCGGTGTAGATGCCGACCAGCAGGATGACGGGCGTCAGGATAGCCGGAATGGCCGTCACCGTGTACTGCAGGAATTCCTTCGCGCCGTAGCGTGCGCTGACCGGATAGTTTCTCTTGTGCGCGGTGAGCGCGACATAGACCATCAGGGCGATCGCCAGCAGGACAGCGGGGACCATGCCGCCCATGAAGAGCGCGCCGACAGAGGCGCCGGAGAGCATGGAGTAAATGACCATCGGGATGGACGGCGGGAAGATCGGGCCGATCGTGGCGGAAGCCGCCGTGATCGCGCAGGAGAAACCGTCGTCGTAACCTTCCTTGCGCATCGCGTCGATCTCCATCTTGCCCAGACCGGAGGCATCCGCGATGGCGGAACCGGTCATGCCGGAGAAGATCAGGGAAGCAAGGACGTTAACATGGCCCAGACCGCCTTTGAAACGGCCCACGAAGCCCATGGCGAAACCGAAGACACGGTCCGTCACCTTGCCGCTGTTCATGATGTTGGCGGCGAAGATAAACAGGGGGACCGCAATGATCGTATAGTTCGTATAGAAGGTCTTGAGGGTCTGCTGCGCCACCATCTTGGGGTTATCGCCCGTCACGATGAAGTAGAACACGCAGGCCGTCATCATGCCCATGGGGATAGGCATCTTCAGCACGAACATGAGGACGAACAGGATAAGAAATACGATAAGTGCTGTACTGAAATGCATTATTTCTCCTCCTTTCCGTTCTCGTCAAGCGCCGCCTCGATGGCTTCCTCGGTCTCGCTCTTGCCGAGGGCAAGCATGATCTTAGTGGCTTCCTTGTCTCCCATCAGGACCCTGATCTCGATAATGATGTCGTAGATAAAGTAGGCGATCAGAATGAGATTGAAGGGGATCCAGGGGAAGTAAACGATATTCAGGCCGATCTTGAATACGCTGGTCACCTGCTTGCTCATCTGGTCAAGGATCAGATTGCAGCTGGGCAGGAACATGTAAACGAACGCGATCAGCATGAGCACGTTCCCGAGCAGGCCGATAATGGCTTTGCCCTTGACGCCGAACTTGTCGTAGATCAGCGTGAACGTGACATGGGAACGGTCCCTGTAGGCGTAGCAGGCGCCCAGGATGACCATCCAAAGATAACACATGACCGTGACCTCATACGCCCAGGTCACGGGGCTGTTCAGCACGTAGCGGGAAAAGATCTGGAACACGAACGCGCAGAACATGATCAGAAGCGCAGCCATCGGGATATACAGCTCCACGATGTCGCGCAGGACCTGAAAGACTTTTTTCATGTTCTCTCTCCTCTTTCGGGCCGGATTCCGGAGGATCTGCCCTGTTGTCCGAAAGACCCCTGCACGGTGCGCCTGTCATTAAGGAGCCCCATGCAGGGGTCTTGCATTCTGTCATTTAATCATTTGGAAGGACCGGTTTCTCCCGGTCTTCCCGGGTGACGCCTAAACCGGATGATCAGCCTACGGCTTCCGTCTCGGCCTCAGCGGAGCCGCCCATGATCTGTGCGCCGAGCGCGGCGATCTGATCGTACATATCCATATCCCAGGTATCGGAGATGGGATCGTTCAGATAGCAGTCAAGAACATGAGACTGGAACGCTTCGATGTCGGCGTTGTAGATGGAAAGGCCCTGCTCCTCGAAGAAGGAAACAAGCTCTTCCTCAAGACCGAGGTTGGTCTCGTCGCAGTACTGTCTGCCGACTTCCACGCCCTCGATGATGATCTGCTTCTGCGCGTCGGAAAGGGAGTTCCACTTCTCGGTGTTGATGGCCGGCCATACGGAGTCTACCAGATGGTGGGTCAGGGTGATGGACTTCTGGACTTCATAGAACTTCGCGTTGTTCACGGTGCCCAGCGGGTTGTCCTGGCCGTCGACCGTACCGGTCTGCAGCGCAAGATACAGCTCGGAGAAGGATACCGGAGTCGGGTTCGCGCCCAGAGCTTTGCCCAGGAACAGCCATGCTTCGGTGTTCGGCATACGAAGGTTGACGCCGTTCAGATCTTCCGGAGTGGTGACAGCCTTGTCCTCAGACAGGGAGATCTCACGGGAACCAAGATACCATGCGCCGAGGGGAAGAAGGCCCTGCTCGTCGGAGATCTGCTGGAAGACCTTCTGGCCGATCTCGCCGTTGAGGGTCTGGGTCATATGATCATAGCTGTTGAACAGGTAGCCTGCGGTGAACATGGAGACCCACGGAGAACCGGTGGTCAGCCAGGATGCGCTGGTCAGGGTCATGTCGGCATCGCCGCCGGCCACTGCCGTAACT
The DNA here is from genome assembly GCA_946618155.1 of uncultured Lachnospiraceae bacterium. Taxonomy (GTDB): domain Bacteria; phylum Bacillota; class Clostridia; order Lachnospirales; family Lachnospiraceae; genus CAMOKZ01. The sequence goes on from CAMOKZ010000048.1 coordinate 7,249, forward strand.
TCCTCTTCCTGGTTGAACAGCTGCGCGTCGGTGTAGACATCAACGGTGATGTTGCCGGCGGAAGCTTCCTCAACATACTCTTTGAACTTCATCATGGCCTGTGCGTGCGTATCGGTGGATACGGCGGTCAGGGTGACGGTCAGGGTGACCGGATCTCCAAGATCCTCAGCATGAACGCTCATTCCAGCAAACATGGAAAGAGCGAGTCCGGCTGCCAGAGCTGCGGATACAAATTTCTTCATTTTCTGTCCTCCTAAAATGTGATGTGTGATGATTTTATCTCAAGGCACATGGCCCGGGGATCGAAAGGTTTACTCTTCTTTTGCTTCCTCGGCAGCCGCTTCAGCGGGCGCCTCTTCGGGAGCGGGGGCAGCCTCCTCAGGCTGCGGGGCCGGCTCTGCCGCGCTCATCTGGGAGACATAGTGGCCGTAACGGGCCGCCGCCTCGCGCAGGTACTCGATCATTTCCTGGCTGCAGGAAGCTTTCGAGATGTTGATGCGGTTCGTGCTGGTGACCATCAGGAACAGATTGGTGTCCGTCTCGATCATGCCCCAGATGTAATGCCAGGGCCATACGGCGCTGGTATACTGCGTGTAGTACTTGACGCGGTCGGAATAGATCTCGACGCGCGTGATCAGGCCGTGCAGATAAACGTCCGCGTTCCAGCGGTCCTGGATATCTCTCCTGACCTTCAGCGGCACGAAAACGATGAGGGCCAGCGCCGCGACAGCGAATACCACCGTCGCCAGATAGTCGGTCATCATCAGCTCAAGGACGGCAAGCACGAGACATGCGATACCGGCATATTTCATGTAGGTCAGTCTCTTCTCCCAGCCCTCGCCGGTCATGACGCTGCTCTTGAACTCGTCAAAGGTCGTGACGACCTGGGCCTCGTAGAGCACCTTGTCCGTATTCTCGCTCTCCGTCAACGGATAGACGATGCCCGAGCCCGCGTTTTCCTGCTCCGGAGCCTGTGCCGTTTCGGCAGCCGCACCGGTCTCTTCTCTTACTTCTTCCGCAGCTGCTTCGGCAGCAGCGGCTTTGACCTTCTGCTCTTTCATCACCTTTTCCCTTCCTGTCAGAATACTACGGGATTTTTCAGTAAATATAGCACGGAAAAACCCCTGTTTTCGAGTGCCTTTTTAGTAATTATATAAGAAACGGGGGGGCAAGACAAGACCCTGTTCAACATTTTATTTTTGACATGCCGCATCCTCTTCCGTATACTGTATCTAAATGCCGTATCCGGCAGAGAAGGAGGAAACAAGATATGGGATTTCCGGCTGATTTTATCTGGGGCGCCGCGAGCGCTTCCTATCAGATCGAGGGCGGCGCCGCCGAGGACGGCAAAGGTCCCTCCATCTGGGATACCTTTTCCCGCACGCCGGGGAAAACCTTTGACGGCGACACCGGCGATACCGCCTGCGACGCCTATCACCGCTTCGAGGAGGACCTCGACCTCATGGCCTCCCTGGGGATCCGTCATTACCGCTTCAGCATCTCCTGGCCCCGCGTTTTCCCGCAGGGCACCGGGGAGCCCAACGAAGCCGGCCTTAAGTACTACGAGGCCGTGACCGACGCCTGCCTGGCCAGGGGGATCAAGCCCTGGATCACCCTCTACCACTGGGATCTTCCCCAGGCCCTGGAGGATAAGGGCGGCTGGGAATCCCGGGAGACCGCCCTCGCCTTCGCGCAGTACGCGGGCACCGTGGCGCGCCGCCTCGGCCGCAGGGCGGACCGTTATTTTACCCTCAATGAGCCCCAGTGCGTCGTGGGACTCGGGTATATTTCCGGCAGCCACGCGCCGGGTAAACGGATAGGACCGGAGCGCGCCTTTGCCTGCTGGCATCACCTGCTGCTCGCCCACGGGCTCGCCTCCGCCGAGATCCGGAAAGCGAACCCGGCCGCCGGGATCGGCGTCGCCTCCACCGGCGCCCTCTGCTACCTGGATCACCATCAGGACGAGATCCCGCAGGCGCTTAAGGATGCTGTTTTTTACACAAATCCTGCCGCCGTCGGCGAGGGTTCCGAGGAATTCGGCTGGTCCTTCACGCACCAGTGGTTCCTCGACCCCGTCTGCACCGGCGCCTACCCGGAGGATCCGGCAAGCCCCTGGTACGCCCTCTCAAAGGAAGTCTCCCCGGAGGATATGCGGATCATCGGGCAGCGCCCCGATCTCATCGGCCTCAACATCTACAACGGCCATGAAGTGGAGATCCGGGACGGCGTCGTCAGCTCCGTCCGCAAATATCCCGGCTATCCCCGCACGGCCCTCAAGTGGCCCGTGACGCCGCCGGTGCTCTACTGGGGCCCGCGCCTTATCCACGACCGCTACGGCCTGCCGGTGGTGATCTCGGAGAACGGCCTCAGCTGCAACGACATCATCTTCCTCGACGGAAAGGTGCACGACCCGGAGCGCGAGGACTTTCTGCACCGCTATCTGCTGGAGTTAAAGGCTGCGGCGAAGCAGATGCCCCTTGCCGGCTACTTCCACTGGTCCCTGACGGATAATTTCGAATGGAACCAGGGCTACCGGGAGCGCTTCGGCCTGATCTACGTGGACTACCGCACCCAGCAGCGCATCGTCAAGGACAGCGCCCGCTGGTACGCCTCGGTGATCGCTTCAAACGGAGAAAACCTCTGATCTTTCGGAGACAGAAAATGGGGGGCTGCCGTAAGGCAGCCCCCCTTCATCATGCAGTGTTTTCCGCCCGCTTACGCTGCGTAATCGGCAGCGGCATTGCCGGCGATGATGCCGAATACCGTGAAGTCAGCGACCGCATTGCCGCCGAGACGGTTCGCGCCGTGCACGCCGCCGGCGACCTCGCCCGCCGCGAACAGGCCCGGGATCACGTTGCCTTCCGTATCGATCACTTCCGTGTTCGTGTTGATCTTGACGCCGCCCATCGTATGATGGATGCCGGCGGTGACCTTGATCGCGTAGTACGGAGCCGTGTTCAGCGGGTTGGCAAAGCTGGTGCGGCCGAAGTCGGGATCCTCACCCGCCTCGACATAGCCGTTCCAGGTGTTCATGGTCTCTTCGAAGGCAGCCGGATCGACCCCGATCGCCTCGGCCAGGGAAGCGTAATCCTCGCCCGTCAGGGTGAAGCCCTTGTTGATGTAGCCCTGGATAACGCTGGATGCGTCGACCATCGCCTGGTCCACGATCAGCCAGCTGTAGCTGCCGGTCTGGGCGATCTCAGCGGCGGAGACAACGTCTCTCGTGCCGACTTCGTCGATGAATCTCTGGCCTTCCGCGTTCACAAGGATCGCGCCGTCGCCGCGCAGACCCTCGGTGATCAGGGAAGCGGTATCGGCCTGGACGGTCGGATGGATCTGGATCTGGTCAAGATCGACCACATCGGCGCCGGCTTCCTGCGCCATCGTGATGCCCTGTCCGAGCGCGCCGGGGGCGTTGGTCGTCATGAAGCCTTCCAGCTCCGGCTTGTATTCCACGACCATGTCGAGGTTCGCGCCGAAGCCGCCGGTCGCCAGAACGACGGATTTCGCGTTTACGGTAACGGCAGCGCCGTCAGCGGTCTCAGCCTCGATGCCGGCGGCAGCGCCGTCGTTCATCAGGATGGAGGTCGCGGTGGTGTTCAGCAGCAGCTCGATGCCGCGGCTCTCCAGGTTCTCCTGCAGGATCGGCACGATATAGGAGCCGACGGAGATGACCTTGCCCTCTTCATCCAGCGGGCGATGGATTCTCTTGACGGAAGCGCCGCCGAAGCTGGACACGCTCGTCAGGGAAGCGCCGACGCTCTCCAGCCATTCGATGGCGGAGGCGCTGTTCTCGCAGAGGGTCTTCACCAGCTCGGGATCGTTGATGCCCTTGCCGCCGATCATGGTGTCGAGCTCCATCAGCTCAGCAGAGTCGAAGTAGCCTTCCGGATTTTCCTGGTAGGCGTCCCACTGCTCCTGCACGGCCGCAGCCAGCGCAGTGATGGTCTCGTTGTCCGCCCAGGATTCAGCAGCCGTCGCCAGCGTCTTTTCCACGCCTGCCTGCTCGCCGAACTCGTTCTCGTCCTGATAGGGCGTATCCGCAGCGTTCAGGCCGCCGGTGGAGCGCACGGAGTTGCCGCCCACCATCGCCTGGCTCTCGACCACCAGGACGTTCTTGCCTGCGTCAGCCGCCACGATCGCAGCCGTCATGCCTGCGCCGCCGGCGCCGACAACAACGACGTCAACATCATAGACTGCATCCTCGGCCGGGACCTCAGACTCCTCTTCCCCGCCGACGGACTCTACAGCAACATCAAACTGCGCCGCGTCCACGCCTGCGTCCTCAAGCGCCGCGCGGACCGCGTCCACGATCGCCGTGCTGGAGACCGTAGCGCCGGCGATCATATCCACCTGCAGGGTCTGTCCGTCCACGATCTGTGCCGGGAGCGTCTCGACCGCCACGGAGCCGATGCCGGGCGTCTCGTTCTGTTCCACGACCTCGACGGAAAGGATCTCGTCCTCCGTCGCGGTCACCTCGACCTTGATCTCACCGTCAATGCCCGCGCCGGAACCGGTGCCGACATAGACCTCCTCTTCCTCCAGCGCCTCGGCGAAGGCCATGGCCGGAACCATGCCCGCGATGAGGGAGCCGGTAAGAAGAGCCGCCAGAAGCTTGCTGTACTTTCTCATTCTTATTCCTCCATCTCTTGAAA
>CAMOKZ010000049.1 GCA_946618155.1 uncultured Lachnospiraceae bacterium
CTGGCGCAGGCGCTGTGCAGAGAAGTGAAGGCAATTCTGGGATAAATTCAGAAGCTATGGAGCGGCACAATCTGGGGGTATATTATGAGAAGAAAGGCGGCAGTTCTCCTTTCCCTGCTGCTGACATGCGCGGCAGTGCAGGCGGATATGATCATGGCAGATAACAGAAACGACACAGAAGAAAACAGCACAGAGAAGATCCGCATCGAGAAGATCGATGACCTCCCGCAGGACTTTGTCCTTGGCGCGGATATATCTTCCATTCTCGCGCAGTTCGAGAGCGGAGTCTGCTATTATGACTTTTCCGGGCAGCCCCTGGATGAACAGGGCTTCTTTGACCTGCTCGCCCGGGGCGGGACGGACTGCGTGCGCGTGCGGGTGTGGAATGACCCGTACGACGGGCAGGGGCGCACCTACGGCGGCGGGCACAATGACCTGAAGACCGCGGTAAAGATCGGGCAGCTGGCCACGCGGGCGGGCATGCACGTACTGATCGATTTCCACTATTCTGATTTCTGGGCGGACCCCGCCAAGCAGATGGTACCGAAAGCCTGGGAAGGCATGGGGCTTGCCGAAAAAGCGGAGGCTCTGCGGGCGTATACCCAGGAGAGCCTTTATGCCCTGCTCGATGCCGGCGTGGACATTTCCATGGTCCAGATCGGGAATGAGACGAACGCTTACTTTTGCGGAGAGTCCGTCTGGACAGACATCTGCAGGCTCATGGCCGCGGGCAGCGAGGCTGTCCGGGCGGTGAGCGCCGAAACCGGTCATGAGATGGCCGTCGTCCTGCATTTTTCCGACCCGCAGCGGGAGGGGAGCTATGAAAAGTACGCGGCGGCGCTTTACCGGCACCGCGTGGATTATGATATCTTCGCCTCCAGCTATTATCCCTTCTGGCACGGGACCACGCAGAACCTGACGCAGGTCCTGAAAACCATTGCGGACCGGTACGGGAAGAGGGTGATGGTCGCGGAGACCCAGTACGGCTATACCTTCGAGGATGGCGACGGCAGCGGCAATACCTTCGGCCGCGAGTGGGACACGCAGACCCTTGCCTACCCGGTCAGCCGGCAGGGACAGGCGGACGCGTTGCGGGATGTGATCACGGCTGTGCTTGACGTGGGAGACAAGGCGGTCGGCGTCTTCTACTGGGAGCCGGCTTGGATCCCGGTCAGGGTCTGGAACGGGAACGCGGCCGTGCTTGAGGAAAACAGACGAATCTGGGAGAACTGCGGCAGCGGCTGGGCGACATCCTTCGCCGGCTCCTATGATCCGCAGGACGCAGGCCGGTTCTACGGCGGCTCTGCGGTGGACAATATGGCCTGGTTCGATTTTGACGGCCATCCGTCGGGGATGGTCAGTTTTTACCGGAGAGTCCGGGGTGAGCGGGCTGCCGGGAGGAGGAACAGATAACATGAGGTTTTTTCATATCGGGGATCTTCATTTCGGGAAGATGCTGCACGATATTGATCTGACCGGGTACGATCAGGGGTTCTGGGTCGACCGGTTTCTTGAAGCGGCAGACGAGTACCTGCCGGATGCGGTCGTGATCGCCGGGGACGTCTATGACCGGAGAATTCCCTCGCCCGAGGCGATGAAGCTGTTTGACCGCCTTGTGACGGGACTTTCGCGGCGGGGGATCTATGTGTTTGTGATTCCCGGGAACCACGATTCGGACGTGCGCCTCTCCCATGTGAGCGGGCTGCTGGCAGAGGATGGCATTTATATCGCCGGGGAGCTGAAGCGGGAGCTGGATCACGTCACGCTGGAAAAGGACGGGGTAAAGGTCTGCTTCTGGCTGATGCCCTACCTTTTTCCCAAGGCAGTCAGCGTAAAAGGCGTGCTGGACAGGGACGACATTCAGACCTACGATCAGGCGGCCAGGCTCCTGCTGGAGGCGCAGCCGGTCGATGATGGCATCTGCAACGTCCTGGTCGCGCACCAGAATGTGCTTTCCGGCGGCGAGGCCCCGGAGCACAGCGGATCCGAAACGATCATCGGCGGCCTGGGCGAGATCGAGGCGGACGCCTTTGACCGCTTTGATTATGTCGCGCTCGGCCATATCCATAACGCGCAGCGGATAGGCCGGGAGACCGTGCGCTACAGCGGCTGCCCGCTCTATTATGATTTTTCCGAGATCGGCCGGAGCAAGGACCTGACGATGGTGACGGTCTGCGGCAAGGGGGATGTGCGCGTGGAGAGAGTCCCGATCCAAATGCCGCATACCCTGGTGCAGAAGGCGGGGACGCTGAGTGAACTGCTGGAAGAAGGGAGAGCGCTGGAAAACAAGGACTCTGTCTATGTGCAGTGCATACTCCGCGACAGGCATCTGCCGCCCCGGGCGCTCGAGCAGCTCCGGGATGTGTACGGAGACTGCCTGATCAATATCAGGCGCGAGATCGACCGCACCGGGCAGCAGGACGGTCAGGACGCGCGCCGCGCAGCGGCGGCCCTTTCGATCGGGGAACAGTTTGAACAGTTTTATCTTTCGCAGAACAGGGAACTTCCGGACGGCGTCCAGGAGGCGCTGGTCGAAAGTGTCCTTGAGCAGCAGGACAGGCACGGCGGGGAATATTTCCTCGATTTCCGCAATGTTCCGGAGGCGGAATCAAAGGAGATCCTCGACAGTATTCTGCAAAAGATCACGGAGGAATAAATGAGACCCCACAGACTGACAATGAAGGCCTTCGGGCCTTTTGCAAAGGAAACGACCGTCGATTTTGACGCCATGGGCAGCGGGATCTATCTGATCTGCGGCGATACGGGCGCCGGAAAGACGACGATTTTTGATGCCATCATGTATGCCCTGTACGGGACGGCGAGCGGCCAGGGAAGGAGCCTTCTGGGTACGGAGGCTTTCCAGAGCGACTACGCCAGGGACGGCAGCAGGCGTGACGAGATGAGCGTCGAGCTCTGCTTTTCCAATGCGGGGCGGACGTTTACCGTTTCGAGAAGGATGTACTGGGGAAAACGCGGGGACGCGCAGCGCCCGGTAAAGGAATCCGCGCTGATGGAGAACGGTGACGCCCTTGCAATGGGGAAGGGAAAAGAAGACAAGGATGAGGTCACGGCGAAGATAACGGAGCTTCTCGGGCTGGATGCGGATCAGTTCCGCCGGATCATCATGCTGGCGCAGGGAGAATTCCGGAAATTCCTGGAATCGGACAGCGCGAAGCGGGGGGAGATTCTGGGAAGGCTCTATGACAACCGCCGGCATCTGGACCTGCAGGCACGGCTGAAGGCGGCGGAGATGCTTCTTCATAAAAAGGACCAGGCGCTTGCCGCGCAGGCGCAGGCCCAGCTGGATACGCTTCAGGTTCCGGAGGATATTCCGGAGGAGGAGAGGGCCTGCATTGCCGCCGGTCATCCGGCACTGTGTGAGGTGATCGAAAGCCTTCTTGCCCGCATGGAGACGCAGGCGGCGGCGCTTCAGGCCGAATGCGCGGCGCTGGAAAAGAAAAAGGCGGCGCTCACAGAGGAGAGAACACGCGGGGAAGAGCACAATGCGCGGTTTGATCTGCTGGAGAAAAAGCAGGCGGAACTTGCGCAGCTGGAGGCGCGCGGAGAGGAGATCCGGGCGCTTGCGGCCATGATCTCTCTTGCGGAAGCGGCCGGAAGGGTGCTGCCGGAGGAGGAGAAGTACGCAGACGCCGAAAAGGCCCTGCGGGAAGCCGGAGAACGGATAAGGCAGCTGGAAGGGGAGCAGACAAAGCTCTCCGGTGAGCTGGATCTGCTTACTGCAGCTGCAAAGGAGGCGGAGGAGACGAACCTTCCGCTGATCAGGACGCTTACAGAGAAAAAAGCGGGTATCCGGGAGATCCTGCATTTTTATGATGACCTGCAGGCGAGCAGGGAGGAACAGGAAAAGAAGAAGGCGCAGGAAAAGAAGCGAGGGGAAGAGAAAACAAAGGCGCAGGAGGATCTTGACGCCAAAGAGAAGAGGCTGAAGGAACTTGAGGATAAACTGAAGCGTCTCGCCAATGCCGGGGATGCGGCCGTTTCTGCAGCCGAACAGAAAAGAGACCTTGCCCGGAAGCGGAGGGAGGACCTGGAAAAGCTCCTGGAGCAGGTGGGTGAACTGCGCGCCATCCTGACAGAGGCGCAGACGCTGCGGGAGGAGTACGGGAAGGCAGGCACCCGGGCGGTGGAGGCGCAGAAGGCGTATACCGGGCTGTATGAGGCCTTCCTGTATGGGCAGGCAGGCCTGATCGCGGACAAAATGCGCAGCGAGATTGCCGAAACGGGGAGCACGAAATGTCCGGTGTGCGGGACTATGCATACGAAGGCGGACGAAGAAGGCTTTGCCGTTCTTCGCGAGGGCGTTCCGACCAGGGAACAGGTCGACGCGTCCATGAAGGTCCGCGACAGGGCGGAGGCACAGGTGCGCAGGACGCAGTCACTCCTGGAAGGAAAAGAAGCGGAGTGCCGGGTAAAGAAGGAAGCCATCCTTGCCGCCGCGGAAACGCTGACCGGGGAAACGGATACGGAGACGCTGTTTGCCGGCCGGATTTTGCGAGAGCAGATCCGGCAGAGTGAAAAGGCCTGCGAAGAAGCGCAGGAAGCGCTGGCTCTGGCGATCCGGGACAGGGATGAAAAGGCACAGTGCGGGACCGAAAAAGAGACGGTGGAGCGGGAGACAGCCGGCGCAAGAAAAGCGCTGGAGACGGCGGCTCTTGCCCTGCAGACGGCGGCGGCACAGACGGAAGCCGCACTGGAGGCCGTGCGCAGCTGGGAAAGACAGCTGGAGGGATACCCCGGAACCGCGCAGGAAGCGCGGGCACAGATCGCAGCGCTCGAAGAGCGGGCGGACAGGCTGCAGAAAGAAGCGGATGCAGCGAGGAAGCGGGCACAGGAGTGCCAGGGAAACCTCTCCCGTGTGCAGGGCTCTCTGCTCACCGCGCGGCAGGAGCATCGGCAGCGTGAGGAGGCGCGGAGCAGCTGCGAAGAGACCTTCAGACAGAGCCTTGCCGGGCAGGGATTTGCCGGCCGCGAAGCATACCGGCAGGCGCTTGCGCCGGCGCTGCCCGAAATGAAAGCGGATGACGCCGCGCCCGGCCGGGGCGCCAGGGAAAAACTGGGATCCTGGCTGCAGGAAAAACGGGAAGCACAGCGCGCGTACGCGGAGACGCTGACCGGGCTTCGCGCCGAAACGCAGCAGCTGAAAAACCTGACAGAAGGGAAGAGCCGCGTCGGGCTTGATGAGATCACGGCTGCGATCGCGGCAGCCGGGGATCAGCTGAAAAAGCAGCAGGAGGAGGAGCGCAGGGTCCGGAACCGGATAGACACGGACAGAGGCGTGCTGGAACGGCTCCTGCAGATCCGGAGCGAACAGGCAAGGTACCGGAAAGCGGCGGAAAAGCTCACTCCGCTTGCCCAGACGGCGAATGGGAACATGAACTTTGCCCGCTATGTCCTCGGCGACTTCTTCGAACGGATCATCGAGCAGGCAAACCTTCATCTCGAGACGATGACGGATGGGGAGTACAGGTTCGTCGCGGCCGATTCCGGGGACGCGAGGAGAAGCCAGGGGCTGGGGCTCATGATCATGAACATGATCACCGGAACGCAGAGAGATACCGCTTCCCTCTCCGGCGGCCAGTCCTTCGAGGCGTCGCTCTCCCTGGCCCTCGGCCTTTCCGATGTTGTCCAGATGGACAGCATGAGCACCGTCCGGATCGACAGCATGTTCATCGACGAGGGCTTCGGATCCCTTGACGGCATCCGGCTGGATAAGGCGATCGAGGTGCTGGGCAATATCTCCGGCGGACAGCGGCAGATCGGGATCATCTCCCACGTGGCCAGGCTCGACGAGTGCCTGCCCAGGAAGATCCATGTGATCGCAGGCAGCCGGGGGAGCAGCGTGCGGATCGAAACCGATGTATGACCCCTCACGATGAGGGGCGAAACAGAGAAAATACCCCTTAAAATGAGGGGTATCTCCGAGAAATCGGCATAAGGAGGAAAACAGGCGATGGAACTGGTCATTGCGAGCGGCAATAAGGGAAAGATCAGGGAGTACAGGGATATTTTCGAGCCCTTCGGGTTCCGGGTCCTCTCCCAGAACGAAAAGGGCATCAGCCTGGAGGTGGAGGAGACGGGCACGACCTTCGAGGAGAACGCCGTGCTGAAGGCGCAGGCGGTCTACGACCTGGCTCACTGCGCGGTCATCTCCGACGACAGCGGCCTGGAGGTGGCGGCCCTGGGCGGTGAGCCGGGCATCTACTCGGCCCGCTACCGCGGGCTGGAAACGGAGCACGAGCGGCGCATGGCCATCCTGGAGAGCCTTGAGGGCGCGGCGGACCGCTCGGCGCGGTTCGTCACCTGCATCTGCTACATCGAGGAGAGCGGGGAGCGTCATCTGTTCACCGGCATCTGGAACGGGCAGATCGCCATGGAGGAGTCCGGGACGAACGGCTTCGGCTACGACCCGATCTTCATCGCGGACGAGGCGGAAGGGAGAACGACGGCAAGTCTGCCGATCACATTTAAGGAGACCTATTCACACAGGGCGCGCGCGGTGCGGGAGCTGATGGCGTATCTCGCCGCGCGTCAGGGAAAGGAGTAAGACAGATGGAGATCACGATCAGGAATGAGGCGCTTACCGTCAGGGTTTCAACGAAGGGGGCGGAACTGACTTCCATCCGGTCCGCGGACGGAACGGAGTACCTGTGGCAGGGGGATAAGGCCTATTGGACGAGCCACGCCCCGAACATCTTCCCCTACGTGGCAAGGCTGACGGAAGGCAAGTATACGCTGGACGGGGAGACCTACGGGTTCGGCAACCACGGGCTGGTCCGGTACAGGGATCTTGCCGTGAAGAAGCAGGAGGAGGCGAAGGTCTCCCTGCGGCTTGAAGCGGACGAGGAGACGATGCGGCAGTATCCCTTCGATTTCGTCTACACGATGACCTATTCCCTCAAGGGGAATGTGCTGAAGATGAAGACCACGGTAAAGAACCGCGGGGATAAGCGGATGTATTTCGCCGTGGGCGGCCATCCGGGCTTCAACGTGCCCATGGCGCCGGGGACCTCCTTCGAGGATTACCGCCTGGAATTCGCCCGGGACGCCCATCCCTACCGGATCCTGCTGGCGGACAGCGGCGCGGTGACGCCGGGGCAGGAGAGATACGAGCTGCCGGAGCGGATCATCCCCCTTCATCATGACCTGTTTGACCATGACGCCATCGTCCTGGTGAACGCGGCGAGGGAAGTCGCGATCTGCTCTGACCGGACGGACCGCCGGGTGACGGTCTCCTATCCGGATTTCCGCTACATCGGCTTCTGGCACAAGCCCTGCACCGACGCGCCCTACGTCTGCGTCGAGCCCTGGACGTCCCTGCCTTCGCGGGAAGGGATCGTGGAGGATCTGGCCCTGCAGGGGGATCTTGTCGCGCTTGACGGCGGAAAGAAATGGAGCACGGTCTGGACCGTCCGAATCGACGGATAAAGTCGGAGAAAATAAAGAAAATCTTTACTTTGCAGGACGGAAAATCGTGTATACTAATCGTTAGGGGGACGATCAGAATGATCGCTTCCGAAAGTGAGTCAGAGGTAAGGAGAGCCCATCGCCGCAGGGCGGCGGTGCAGCGCTGGAAAGGAGCAGAAAATGCCGGAGAGACCGCACAGCAGGAAAAAGACGATCGTGGAAGGTACCGCCGAAGTAAAGAAGGGCGAGCAGATCGAAGATTCTGTCCAGGCCGGCGACGGTGAAGCCATCGGCGCGCAGGCAGAAGAGCAGGAGGAGAAGAAATGAGGGGTTCCCGCTTTACGAAGTATTTGCGCACAGGCGTTTCGCGCCTGCTTGTGCTTGTCCTTTTGGCTTCGGCCGTTCTGCTCGGCAGCGCCGCGCAGGCCATGGCCGGGACGAACACGAACTATTCGGGCGTCAACCCGGATGTGAGCTCCGCGGCGAGAAAGAAATTCACGACGCTGCGCGGCAAGGGGAAGGATAAGGTCACGATCATGATCTACATGATCGGCACCGACCTGGAGAGCCAGAGCGGAATGGCCACCTCGGACCTTAACGAGATGCTCTATTCCGGGCTCGACAACAGCAAGGTCAACCTGTTCGTGCAGACGGGCGGCTGCCGCCGGTGGCGCAACAACGTCATGACGGCGGGCAAGGTGCAGCGCTGGCAGATGACCGGCAGGGGCTTCGAGCTGCTGGAGACGCAGAAATCCCAGGCGATGACCTCCGGGTCCGTCCTGACCGATTTCATCCAGTTCTGCGAGAAGGAAGCCCCGGCTGACCGCTACATGCTGATCTTCTGGGATCACGGCGGCGGATCGGTGAGCGGCTACGGCTATGACGAGCTCTATCCCAACGATTCGATGGATATCGGCGAGATCGCCAACGCGCTGCGCTACGCCGATGTGAAGTTTGATCTGATCGGCTTTGACGCCTGCCTGATGGCGACGCTGGAAACGGCGATCGCGATCGAGCCCTACGCGGACTACATGATCGCCAGCGAGGAGCCGGAGCCCGGCACCGGCTGGTATTATGTGGACTGGCTGAAGCTGCTGGACGAGAACTCTTCAACGAATACGCTGCGGCTCGGCCGGCAGATCGCGGATGACTTTGTCACCGCCTCCGCCAAGGTGGCGCCGCGCTCCCAGACGACCCTTTCCCTGATCGACCTGGCGGAGCTCAAGGGCACGGTCCTGGAGGAGCTCGGCGATTTCGGCGTGGAGCTCTCCGCGAGGCTGCAGAGCGCGGATTACCGCAGCGTGGCCTCGGCCCGCAACGGGACCAGAGAGTTCGCCCAGAGCCAGCGCCTCGACCAGGCCGATCTGGTGGACTTCTGCACGCGCCTCGGCACGCCTGAGGCAATGGAGCTGGCGGAGGCCATCCAGGGCGCGGTCAAATACAACCGCGTGAGCGGCATCACGGATGCCTACGGCCTGAGCGTCTATTTCCCGAAATCCAGCCTGCGGTCCATCAATTCCATGCTGCGCCTCTATGAGAACATCGGCATGGATGAGAACTGGGGCGAGAGCGTGCGCGCCTACGCGACCCTCGAGTCCTCCGGACAGATCGCGGCTTCCTCCGGGCAGGCCTACGGCAGCGGCTCGGGCAGCCTGATCGACATCCTGCTGGGCGGCGGCTACGACACCGGATCCTCCTCCGGACAGAGCACGTCCTCCGGCTATGACAGCCTCTACGGCGGCGGCAGCAGCTACGGATCTTACAGCGAGATGAGCGTGGAGGATATCTACAACATGCTGACCGGCGGCGCCTCCTGGTATACGGAATCCTCCTCCGGGAGCACGGGCAGCAGCTCCTCCTATGGCAGCTCTTCCTACGGTTCTTCCTACGGCGGTGCGGCGAGCGCCTACGACGCTCTCTACGGGCAGCTGGCTGACGGCTATACGACCACCGGCGGCACGAGCTACGGCGGCATGGACATCGCATCGCTCCTCGGCGGCTACGGCGCGGACGCCTACGGCAGCTACGGAAGCTACGGCACGTACACGGATTCGGGCAGCGACTCCGGCTCCGTCCTGGGCAGCCTGCTCGGGCTGGCGGCGGAAATGCTCTTCCGCAATGCGCCGGTGGGCGCCGACAAGCTCACGCTTTCCGAGAAAGACGGACAGCAGGTGCTGGTGCTGGCGGAGGATACCTGGGAGCAGATCACGGACGTCGAGCTGAACGTCTTTGTGGACGACGGCGGCGGCTTCTTGGATCTGGGTCTGGACAATGTTGCGGAGTACAATGAGGACGGCGACCTGATCGACGACTGGGACGGCACCTGGCTGACCATCCAGGGACAGCCCGCAGCGGTCTACCCGATCAGCGACGAGGACGACGATGAGGACGGTCTCTACATCACCCGCAAGTTTATCCCGGCACTGCTGAACGGCGAGCGCGTCAACCTGATCGTGGAGTTCAACGAGGAGACCGGCGAGGACCTGGTCCTGGGCGCGCAGAGCGTGACCCCGACCGGCGTGGTCGGCAAGGGCTACACGGAGATGAACGGGGGCGACGTCATCACCCTCGTCTGCGACTACTATACCTATGACGGCGTCTTTTCGGCGCAGTATACGCTGGGCTCCCCGGTCATCGTGCCGGAGGACGGGCGGCTTTCTGTCGCGAACATGAAGATCGCCGGCGGTGAGGATGACAGGATGCTCTACACCTATCGTCTCACCGACCTTTATCAGGCGCATTACTGGCTGCCTGTGACGGAAGGCTGAGAGAAAAGAAAAACTGAAAGAATATGAACCCTCCGCAGGGGGGAGGACAGGGGAGGCAAAACATGGAGGATCAGGGCAGAAGGCCGGTCGATCCGGCGGCGGATCCGGAAGAGAGACGCAGACAGCGCGCCATCAGAAGGCGCGAGGAAATGATCGCGCGCAGGAAACGCGTGCGGATGATGAAGCTGCTGCTTGCGGCGGCCGGGGTTCTGCTGATCGTGATCCTTGCGGGAGTCGGCATCAGCAGAGCGGTAAAGGCCGGGAAAAAGACCGGGGCGCCCCAGACGGCGGATGCCGGCGCCCAGGGCCAGGTCACGGCCGGGGACGGACAGGAAGGTCAGGACGGCGGCGGTGACGCGGCCGGCGGCGAAGCCCAGGAAGGCAGCGGCGAAGAAGGCGGGGAGCAGGACGCTTCCGCCGGCCAGGACGCGGCAGGCGGCGCATCCGCGGGCAGCAGGCTGGAACAGGCGAAGCTGCTGGCGGCCGGCTACGATTACGACGCCGCGATCGCCCTGCTTGAGGGGGATGATTCCCCCGAGGCCGCGAAGGCCATCGAAGAATTCCACAGCGCGAAGGCATCCTGCGTGGCTGCGGATGTGACGACCATCCCCCATGTGTTCTTCCACTCCCTGATCAACGACGACCGCGCCTTCAACGCCGAACTGGTCGGCGCTGACAGGGTGCGGCAGAACAATGCGGCCATGACCACCACCGTGGAATTTGATGCGATGATCGAGGACATGTACGAGGCGGGCTATGTGCTGGTCGGCCTTGACGACATGTGCGTCAAGACGACCGGTGAGGACGGCGTGGTGCATGTGGCGCAGAACAACGCCCTCATGCTGCCGCCCGGCAAAAAGCCGTTCGTGCTCTCCGTCGATGACCTGAGCTACTATCACTCCTACGGCATCGGCACCCAGGGCTACGCCACGAAGATGGTCGTCGACGAGAACGGAAAACCCAAATGCGTCTACACCAATGAAAACGGCGAGACCAGCGTCGGCGATTACGATGTGGTCCCGCGTCTCGACACCTTCATCGAGAATCATCCGGACTTTGCCTACCGCGGCGCCCGGGGCACCGTCGCCATGACGGGCTACAACGGCGTGTTCGGCTACCGCACGAACAATTACTATAAAGACATCAACGATCCCCACCTGGATCTCGACCAGATCCAGTGGCTGCAGGAGCACCCGGATTTCAACTGGGAGCAGGACTGCGCGGACGCGAAGGCGGTGGCGGACGCGATGAAGGCGGAGGGATGGACCTTCGCGAGCCACACCTACGGCCACCTGAACGCGGAAGGCGCGGATCTGGAGCACCTGATGGCCGACCACGAGCGCTGGAAGACCGTAAACAGCCCCATCCTGGGGGAGACGGACAAGATCATCTTCGCCTTCGGCGCGGATATCGGCATTGTCGGCGCCTACACGGCGGACAACGCGAAGTTCCAGTACTTTAAGTCGGAAGGCTTCAACATCTTCTGCAACGTGGACGGCAACATCGGCTGGACCGAGTTCGGCGACACCTTCATGCGCACGGGCCGCGTTGCCCTGGACGGCTTCACCATGTACCAGGCGATGTCGGAGGACGGCGTGGTCCATTCGGTCTACGCCGCCGACTACGAGCAGCTGGGCATCCACGACGTGGCGTCCTTCTTCAACCAGTACCGGCCGACGCCCATCCAGAGCGAGTAAGCA
>CAMOKZ010000050.1 GCA_946618155.1 uncultured Lachnospiraceae bacterium
TTACAGATCCGGCACGGTCGGCACCGCGTCTGCCGGGATCGGGCATACATACCCTTCCGCGGTCCTCTCCCGGAATTCCTCCTTTGCCCGGGCCAGGACTTCCGCATCGGAAAACAGGTCGATGGCCGACGCCGCCAGCACCCGGCCGGCGTGCAGGGCAGCCTTGTGTCCGATCTCCGTTCTTCCGCAGGATACGTTCTGCCAGCTGTGGCCGGGGCAGCCGTTCGGCCAGGCGGCCACATGGATCTGGGCCGTCGGGCACTGCCAGCTCACATCGCCCACGTCCGTGGAGCCCGGAGAGAAATTCTCCCCGCCGTAGTACGGGAGCAGGAAGTCGTTCATCGCGTGCCCCGCTGCCGCCCGCATCCTCTTTACCTCCTGGGCGATGGCGGAATCGGCCGCCGCACCCTGTCCGGGCAGCTCATCGCTTCCCGGGTATGTCCCGGCGAGGGCGTCCGCGAAGGCGTGTTCCTCCGGCGTGTAGGCCGGTACGCCGAGGGCCCGGAAGTTTTCGTAGAGCACCTTTTCCAGCGTATGGTTCGGCACCGTGTCCGCAAGCCCGTCGATGAATTTCCGCTCCACCCGGGTGCCGGTCATCAGGGCCGCTCCCTCGGCGATCTTATCCACGCGCTCCTGCAGGCTGACCGCCTCGGCCACGTGGGGCGAACGCACCATGTAGAGGACGGAGGCCTCCGGCTGCACCACGTTCGGGCTGACGCCGCCGGCGTCGGTGATCGCGTAGTGGACCCGCGCCCTGTCGCTCATATGCTCCCGCAGGAACTGCACGCCGATATTCATCAGCTCGACCGCGTCCAGGGCGCTCCTGCCCCGGTCCGGGTCGGAGCCGGCGTGGGCCGCGATTCCGTGGAACTTATACTGCACCTGGATGCAGGAATTGGTGGAGCCCGTATTCACCTCGCTGCAGTCCTCCGGATGCCAGGTGAGCGCCGCGTCCAGGCTCTCCCAGAGCCGGTCCCGGGCCATGAAGGCCTTGGCCGCGCCCCCCTCTTCCCCGGGGCAGCCAAAGAGGATGACCGTGCCGGGAAGGTCTCCCGCCTCGAGGGCTGCCTTCACGCCGATGGCCCCTGCCAGCGCGCCGGCGCCCAGCAGGTTGTGCCCGCAGCCGTGTCCGTTTCCGCCGGCCACTGCCGGGTCGTGGCAGACGGCCCCGCCCTTCTGGGAAAGCCCCGAGAGGGCGTCATACTCCGCCAGAATGCCGATCACCGGCCTGCCGCTGCCGAAGGAGGCCGTAAACGCGGTATCGATACCGGCAGTCCCCCGCTCCACGCGAAAGCCCTCTTCCTCCAGGACCCTGCAGTAGCAGTCGGCCGACTTAAACTCCTGGAGCGAAAGCTCCGCGTATTCCCAGATCCTGTCCGCAACAGAGCAGATCAGCTCTTTCTTTTCTTCGATCGCGGCAAGCGCCGCCTCTTTTCCTGCCTTCATTCCTCTATCCTTTTATCTGGTCGTTTCTGTCTGCGCGGCTTTACGCCCCGCACCTTTCCATAAAGAGGCGGATCGCCCGGGCGGCGCCGTCCTCCTCGTTTGTTCCCGTCACAAAGTCCGCCTGGGCCTTTACGCTGTCCGGCGCGTTGCCCATGGCGACGCCGAAGGCCGCGCGGCGGATCATATCCAGATCATTCTCTTCATCCCCGCAGGCCATCGTCTTTTCCGGCTCTATGCCAAGAATCCCGGCAAGACGCAGCAGGCCCAGGCCCTTCGCTGCCTTTTCATCGGTGATCTCGAAATTGCCGACGCCACCGCAGACGACCGAGATGCCCGGTATCCGCGCAAGCTCGGCTTCGACCGCCGGCCTCCTCTTCCGCTTTTCCGGGGTGAGGCCGATGTGGAGCATGATCTTCTCCACCTCATGGCTGTGCTGCGCATAAAAGCTGTAGAGATCGGGCACGTAGTCCTTCGTCTCCATGATATAGCGCCTGAGCCCCTCGGGATAGCCGTAGGTCAGCAGCCTCGACCGGCTGTACTCGCCCAGATGCCCGATCCCGCCCACAAAGCAGTCCGCGTCCAGGTCGTACCTGCGGCAGATCTCCATGATCCGGTCCCCTTTTTCCGGCGGCAGCGGCGTCATGAAGAGCTGTTCCCACTTCCGCCCGGCGTAGTCGATGATCCGGTAGGCCGACGCGCCGTTTGCCGTGACCGCGTACCGGATGCCGGGATCGCTCATCACTTCCATGGTCAGCCCGCCGATGGGCCGCCCGGTCGCCGGGATCACCAGGAACCCGCCCGCCTGGGCGTCCCTGACCGTCTTCCTCATCCCGTCGGAGACGGATTTGTCATCCCGGAGCCATGTCCCGTCCATATCCAGGGCGATCAGGCCCCGGTATCTGCCTGTTTTCTGTTCGATCTTCTCTTCCATTTGTCTGCCTTTTCGTCTTCATCCTTTTGGGCCATGCGGGCAGGTTCGGACCCACAGTCTCTCTGCCGCGCCAAAAAGGCAGCCCAGGGCATGCCCCGCGCTGCCTTTGCCGTTTCTATTTTACAGGACTTTGCTCAAAAAGTCACGCAGCCGGTCAGACTTTGGCGTATCGAAGATCTCGGCGGGGGTACCCTCCTCCATCAGCTTGCCGTCCGCCAGGAACAGGACGCGGTTGCCCACCTCCCGGGCGAAGCCCATCTCATGGGTCACGCACACCATCGTCATGCCTTCCCCGGCCAGCTCCTTCATGACATCCAGCACCTCGCCGACCATCTCGGGGTCGAGGGCGCTGGTGGGCTCGTCAAAGAGCATGACCTCAGGCTGCATGGCCAGGGCCCGCACGATGGCCACACGCTGCTTCTGTCCGCCGGAGAGCTGGAAGGGATAGGCGTCCGCGCGGTCCGCAAGGCCTACCCGGTCCAGCAGGGCAAGGGCATTCCGCTCTGCCTCCTGCTTTGGGATGTGCTTGACGCGGATCGGCGCGATCGTCATGTTCTCCAGGATCGTCTTGTGCGGAAACAGGTTGAAGTGCTGGAAGACCATGCCCATCTTCTGCCGGTGCAGGTCGATGTTCATCCTGACCATGCGGCCGTCCGGTGTGCGGACGCGCTTCTTGGTAATGTCGACGCCGTCGAAGATGATCTCGCCGCCCGTGGGCTCCTCCAGCAGGTTAAGGCTGCGCAGGAAGGTGGATTTTCCGGACCCGGAGGGACCGATGACCGCAATGACATCGCCCTTGCGGATATCCGTGGAAATGCCGTCCAGCGCCTTGATCTGACCTTTCTTATAGTGTTTTTTCAGGTCTTTGACCCGGATCAGGACATCATCGTTTGTCTCCACGGCTCATCCTCCTTTCAAAATACGCGATCAGCTTGGAAGTCGGGAAGCACAGGCAGAAGTAGATCGCCGTGGCCACCAGCAGAGGCTCCGTGATGATGAACGTCGCGCCCTTTACCGCATTGACGGCGGACATGATGTCCTGCACGCCGATGGTATAGGTGATGGCCGATTCCTTGATGATGACGACAAATTCGTTCGCGATGGCCGGCAGGATGTTCTTGACCGCCTGCGGCAGCACGATATAGCGGAAATTCTGTCCGGCCGACATGCCCAGGGACCTGGCAGCCTCCGTCTGGCCGCCGTCCACCGACTGGATGCCGGAGCGGATGATCTCGCAGAGGTAGGCGCCGGAGTTCATGCCCAGCGCGATCACGCCGGGGAAGAACCGGTCAAACTTGATAAAGCCCAGCACCGTAAAGGAAGGCAGCTTGATCAGGCCGAACACGCCGTAATAGATGATAAAGACCTGCACGATGACAGGTGTGGAACGCAGGATCTCCACATAGGCCGTGGCCAGGAAGGCCAGCGGGTTAAACCGGGAGATGAAGGCCGCGAACCCCTCCTCCTTCATGTGCCCGTTTTTGTCGAGACCCAGCGCGCGCAGCGGCCGGAAATCGGACATGCGCATCAGCGCCAGCACAAGGGCGAGCACAAAGCCGATCATGACCGTAAACAGGGAAAGCAGTATCGTTACGATAATGCCCTGCTGAAACAGCTTCCAGTAGGTAAAAACAGTCGGGAAATTCGACAGCCGGATAAATCCGCTCATCTTTTTCTCCTTTTTCTGGTGAAAATCCGAAAAGGAAGCCGGTGCGCCCTGCCAGTAAAATGGCCCCGCGCGCCGGCTCCCCGCCTTTAGTTATTCTCCGTATGCGGAGCAGATGCCCCGCCCTGCTTTGGCTTACTCGCCCGCAGTCTCGGTCGCGGCCTCGGTCACGGCCTCGCCGGCCTCATCCAGAAGGCCTTCGTACTTCTCACCGGTAGCCAGCTCATTCGCATCCGCGACGAACTGGGACATGGAACCGTCAGCCAGAGCGGCGGCGATCGCTTCGTTCACGCCTGCCAGCAGGGCGGCGTTGCCCTTGTTCACGCCGATCGCGGAACCGGCCTGGTCGTACGGGACATCCAGAACGATCTCCAGCTCGGGATGGATCTTCTGATAGCACTTCGCCACGTCGGTCTCGATGAACGCCGCGTACTCCTTGTCAGCCAGCAGCTCGGAAACAATGTCCGTGACCTTCGGCATGGCAACGATGGAGGCGTTGGGCGTGTACTGGTTCGCCAGATCCAGCTGGATGGAACCGGTCTGCGCGCCGACCGTGAACTCGCTGCTGTTGATATCGTCAAAGGAAGTGATCGTCTCTGCCTTGTCGGCAACGGTCACGAGGGACTGGCCGCCCATGTAGTACAGGTCGGAGAAGTCCATGATGGCCTCACGGGCGGGATCCGGAGAAAGGCCCGCAACGCCCAGGTCGACGGAACCGGTCTGCAGCTCGGAAAGAACGCCGTCGAAATCAACTGCGATGATCGAGAGCTCAAGGCCCATGTAATCAGCGATATACTGCGCGAGGGCGATGTCAAAACCGGCCATGTTCGGATTGCCGTTCTCGTCGATCGAATAAAATTCATAGGGTGCGAAATCCGGGCTGGTGGCGACGGTCAGCACGCCGTCCTCGATGGTGGTGAGCTCCGCTCTCCAGTCAGCAGCCGCGGCCTCGGTCGCGTCCTCGGCAAAAGCAGCGCCGGCAAAGGCAGACGCAGCTACCACAGCGGTAAGCATGAACGCATAGATTTTTTTCATTTTCTCCACTCCTTTTCAGGTTAGATCAGATTACGGGTTTTCCGTTCGAGACCCATTATAGTAATAAATATTCATGATTGCAAGGATAATCTGTGTATTTATGCTTTATTCATGCACCACCAGGTTCTCGAAGGCGCTCCTTCTCACCCACACGGAAACGCTGCCCGGTGCGGCGGAAAATTCGCCCCAGCCCTCTTTGTCGATCTCCACCGGCTCGGTGCAGTCGCCCATCACATCGTAGAAGAGCTCGCCGGCGTATTCTTCGCCCATCCGCATGCGCTTCGTCCCGCCGCCGGCGTCCGAAAGGACCACCGCGAGGCCCGAGGATCTGTGCTCATCGCCCCGGCGCACCCAGCCGATCACATCGTCATCGTCGAAGTAATCCTCCTGTTCGCCGTAGGCGTAATACCGGCGCAGCTTGATCAGCTTGCCGAGGTTGGGCACCAGCGGCCTGTTCTGGACCGGGTTCCCGTAATAGTCGGAGTAAAAGACGCAGGGGATGCCCTCCTGCCGCAGCAGGATGATGGCGTAGGCCAGCGGCTTGAACCAGTCCTCCACGAAGGACTGCAGGCTCTGGCCGTACTGCGTGTCGTGGTTGTCCACGAAGGTGACGGCCTTATCGGGCCTCTGCTGCAGAAGCGTGTTGTTCAGGATCTCCCGCATGGGATAATTGCCGCCCGCGTGGGAAGCGTTGAAGAAGTTGTAGTGGAGGGCCACGTCGAACAGGCTCATCTCCCCGTCCACCTGGTCCAGGTAATAGAGCAGACGGCCCACGTCGCCGCTCCAGTATTCGCCCACGGCGGGAAGGGGCTTGTCCTCCCTGCTGCGGATCTCCCGGAGCAGTTCCCGGTAGAAGGGGAAGCTGATGTGCTTGACCGCATCCAGGCGGAGCCCGTCTATCCCGGTCTCATCCAGGTACCAGCGCAGCCACTTCTTCGTCTGCGCCACGACCTCCGGGTTGTCCATGTCCACGTTCATGCCCATCAGGAAGTCGAAATTGCCCTTTTCCGGATCGGTGTCCGGATCCCAGTGCTTTCCGGCAAAGCGGTAGACCATGCCGGACTTTTTCGTTCTCTCGTCGTAATCGGTCCCGGTAAAGTGGGTGTGGTCCCAGGTAAAGCGGCTGTAGCGTCCTTTCCGTCCCGGGAAGGTGAACTTCGACCAGGCCAGGATCTTCTCCTTCCCGCCGATCTGGACATTGCGGTCCTCCGGCGAGTCGGTGACCACCGTCACCTCCTCGAGCTCGTCGCCGCCCATCCGGTGGTTGAGCACGATGTCGCCGAATACGCTGATCCCCGCCCGGTGGAAGGCCTGCACGGCCTCCAGGTACTCCTCCTTCGTACCGTATTTGGTGCGGACCGTCCCCTTCTGGTCAAATTCGCCCAGGTCATACATATCATATACACTGTAGCCAACGTCGTCCTGCTTCGTCGCCTTGTAGGCGGGCGGCAGCCAGACCTGCGTGATCCCGAGGTCGCGCAGCTTCGCAGCCTTCGCCGCGCAGCGCTTCCACCACAGGCCGTCGTTGGGCAGATACCATTCAAAGTACTGCATCATTGTCTCATTTGTCTTCAAAACTCTTCACCTCATTTCTGCTGTTTCGAAGTTTCGAATGTTTTAGCACACAAGCGGAAAAAAGTCAAATCGGGCGGGGGAAAGCGTTTCGCCTTGCCCCCGCCCGCTCTGTAGTTTTGCCTGTTTTTGCCGCTCAGTCGTTCTTTCTCCCGAGGATGCTGAGGATGCGGATGAAGATGTTGATGATGTCGACATAGATATCCGCCGCGCTGTCGATCGCGTTGTCCAGCGTCTTGGGATAGGCCTGCGCCTTCGCCCAGTCAAAGCCGATGTAGCCGGCGAAGATCGCGACCACCGCGTAGTCCATGAACCCGAGGTCAAGGCGAAGCAGAAGACCCCCGATCAGCTCCACCGCGATCGCAGCCAGAAGCGCGATGCCGAGCCCCCTGCCGATGCTCAGGAAAAATGACGGGAAGACCGTGGAGAGGATCATCATGGTCACGACGATGATGCCCGTCAGCAGGAATGCCGTATAGACGGTGTGGCCGCTGTAGGCCGTCAGGAAAAAGGTCAGCAGCAGGCCCATGCCCACCGAGAGCATGGTGAATCCGCCGAAGCTGGCCGCCGGATTGTTTGATTTGAAGACGATCATCGTGCCGCCGAAGCCCAGCACCAGATACGCGATCAGGATCACGTAATAGTTGAGGCGCATGATCTGCGGCGTAAAGAACATCGCCATGACGATGTTGATCGCAATGCCCCACAGAAGGACGAGGCCGATCGTCAGATTGTATGTGTTTTCCGTCAGCTGGACGCCCTCCATATGGGTCAGCCGTTCGAGTTTATACTTTTTGCTCTCTTCTCCCATTTTCTTCCTCCTTGCTGTTTGTTCAGGAAAAGCATTCCTTCTAACCGTTATGAGTATAGCATACTCCGGACAGGATAAAAATTAATCTTTCCTGAAATCATTCCGCCGGGGCTTCTCCTTCACCGGCGCCCACAGTCTCCAGGGCGTAGCGCACGGTGGCCATCGCGTCGGCGGCGTAGCAGTCCGCGCCGATGCTGTCCGCGTATTCCTGCGTCAGGACGGCGCCGCCGACCACGACCTTCACGCCCGGCGCCTTTTCGCGCAGCAGGCGGATGGTCTCCTCCATGGCGGGCACCGTCGTCGTCATGAGGGCGCTGAGCCCCACCAGAGGCGCCTTCTCCCGCAGCGCGGCCTCGGCGACCGTCTCCGGCGGGACGTCCCTGCCCAGGTCGATCACGGTAAAGCCGTAGTTTTCCAGCAGGAGCTTGACGATATTCTTGCCGATGTCGTGGATATCCCCCTTCACCGTGGCCAGGACAAACCTGCCCCGGGAGGCCGCGGCGGGACCGCTCTTCATCCGCTCCCTGACCTTGCCGAAGGCGGACTGGGCTGCTTCCGCGCTCATGAGCAGCTGCGGCAGGTACATCGTCTTCTGTTCAAATCCCTTGCCGACGATATCGAGGGCCGGGATGATGTGCCCTTTCACGATCTCCAGAGGATCGATATCCTCCGGCATTTCCCCGGCAAGCCGTGCGGCCAGCTCCCTGCGGCCCTGGACGATCGCTTCCGCCAGGGCGGAGGGTCCGCCCGCGGCGCCCGCGTCTGCCTTTCCGGCGTCCCCGCCGGCTGCGCCGCTCCTGTCATGGGCGCCCGCCGCGCCGGAAGAGGCGCCCGAAGACGCAGCAGGAGTTCCGGCAGGGGCCGGAGCGGCGTACTCGCCGATGCGGCCGATATAGTCCGCGCAGTTTTCATCCAGCCCCGCAAGGGTCCGGTATGCGTAATAGACCTTCATCATTTCCGCGGAACCGGGGTTCATGATCGCCGCGCCCAGCCCGTTTTCCAGGGCCATGGCAAAAAAGGCGGCGGTGATGATCTCCCGCTGCGGAAGGCCGAAGGAGACATTGGAGACGCCGAGGGACGTCTTCCCGCCCAGCTCGTCCCGTATCCGGCGCAGGGCTTCGAGGGTAACGAGGGCCGCCTTCTGGTCCGCGCTCACCGTCATGGCGAGGGGATCGAAGATCAGGTCCTTCTTTTTGATTCCATAGTCCGCGGCGCGCGCGATGATCTTCCGGGCGATCTCCACCCTGCCCGCGGCATCCGCCGGGATTCCCTTCTCATCCAGGGTCAGGCAGACCACAAGGCCGCCGTATTTTTTCGCCAGCGGGAAGACGGCTTCCATCACATCCTCCCTGCCGCTGACCGAATTGATCATCGGCTTTCCGTTGCAGACGCGCAGCGCGGCCTCCATGGCCTTCGCGTCGGTGGTATCGATCTGCAGGGGCAGGTCGGTGACCGCCTGCAGCTCGAAGCAGACCCTGGGCAGCAGGGCCGCCTCGTCGATCTCCGGGATGCCGACGTTCACGTCCAGCACGTGGGCGCCGTTCTCCTGCTGGCGGATGCCCTCCCCGAGGATGTATTCGATGTCCCCCTGGCGCAGCGCCTCCTTGAAGCGCTTTTTGCCGGTGGGGTTGATCCGCTCCCCGATCAGGATGGGCGAGGGGCCGAATTCCACCGCGTGGGTGCAGGAGCTGACCACAGTGATTCCTTTATCCGTCACGGGGACAGGCTCTATCTTTGCCGCCTGCTCCGTCATCGCCCGGATATAGTCCGGCGTCGTACCGCAGCAGCCGCCGGCAAGGCGTACGCCGGCCCTGCAGTAGTCCGCCATCATGCCGGCAAACTCCCGGGGCAGCACGTCGTAGACCGCCGTCCCGCCCTCGCTGCGGGGAAGACCCGCGTTGGGCTTTAATAAAACGGGCACCGAGGCGCACCGCAGGTACTCGTCCACGATTCCCTTCATCTGGGCCGGGCCCAGGGAACAGTTCGCCCCCACTGCGTCGGCGCCGAGGCCCTCGAGCATGGCGACCATCGCGGCCGGCGAAGCTCCGGTCATCAGCTTGCCGTCCTCGCCGTAGGCGTTGGAGACAAAAACGGGCAGGCTGCAGTTTTCCTTCGCGGCAAGCAGGGCCGCTTTCGTGTCGAAGCTGTCGTTCATCGTCTCGATAAAGACAAGGTCCGCTCCTGCCCCGGCCCCGCAGCGGATGGCAGCGCCGTAGAGTGCGACGGCCTCCTCGAACTCCAGATCCCCGTAGGGTTTAAGAAGCCTTCCCAGGGGGCCGATGTCGAGTCCGACAAACTTCTCCCCGTTTCCGCCGCTCTCCTCCCGCGCCCGCAGGGCGTTCTCCACGCCGGCACGGACCAGCCGGTCAAGCTCATCCTTCCCGAATTTGAGCGGGTTTGCCCCGAAGGTATTGGCGAGAACGATGTTGGCCCCCGCTGCGTAGTAGTCTTTATGAATCTGCCTGATCACCTCGGGGTGCTCTGTATTCCAGCGCTCCGGCAGTTCCCCGGGCTTAAGGCCCTGCTTCTGCAGCAGCGTGCCCATCCCGCCGTCGAGGAAAACCAGGTGATCCTGAAGGTAAGATAAAATATTCATTGCTTTTCTTCCTGTATTCTGAAACTGCAGCTTACCGCACCGCAGGCCGCGCAGCCTGCCGCATCCGGCGCCTGTCCGCACGCTTCTTTCTCCTTCGGGGGCCTTGCCCCGAAAATAGCTGTCACCGATTTGGAGGGGCTCATCAGCAGGCCTTCCCCCAGGGTGACGCCGATCTGCCGCCCGGTGTCCAGCAGCCGGATAAAATCCCGCTGCGCCTCAAGGGGCAGATCCCCGTATCCCGGAGAAAAACGCGGCGTGGGGACAAGTCCCCGCGCCGCGAGTTCTTCCCGTATTTCCCCGCAGAAGGCATCGCAGAGCGCCTCGGCGCGCTCCGCGCCCAGGGCCTGCCAGAGCAGGGCCGCTGCCGGGTCCGTGTGCTGGGCCGCCGCGATCTTCCGGTCAATGCCTATCCCGATCGTGGCCGCCATCATGTAGATCTCCCTGCTTCCCCTCAGGCAGTCCGCCAGATTCTTCGACGCCGAGGGAAAGGGCAGCAGGGGCATGTCATCCGCCCAGGAAAGAGAACAATGCCGGTAGCAGACCGCATAGCGGAATATCCCTTCGCTCTGCCCGGTCACCCTGTCCATCAGGGCCAGCAGTTCTTTTTCCTCTCCTCCCGGTCCCCCGGGAAAGCCGGCGTAGCGCCACACCTCGCGCAGGCGGACCGGCCCGATCTTCTCTGACGACGGGTCGTAGCGCCTGGTAAATACCGTATTTTCTTCCAACCTCAAAGCCTCACATTCCGGAAAAATCCTTGCCGAGGATCCCGCTCAGGCGGTCCAGGATGCCCGCCGCCACCTCGGGCTTATTCATGGAATACACATGGATATTCGTGATCCCGTTCGCGTACAGGTCGATGATCTGGTCGACAGCGTAGGCGATGCCGGCCTGGCGCATGGCCTCCGGATCGTGGCCGAACCGGTCCACGATGGAGCGGAACCGCTGGGGCATAAAGGAGCCGGACAGGCGGATGGCCCGCTCGACCTGGTTCCCGTTGGTGATCGGCATGATGCCCGGGACCACGGGCACCGTCACGCCCGCCTCCCGCAGTTTGTAGAGGAAATTAAAGAACAGATTGTTGTCGAAGACCATCTGGGTCGTCAGGAAATCCGCTCCCGCCTCCACCTTTTCCTTCAGCCTGCGGATATCCTCCCGCTGGCTTGGGCTTTCCGGGTGGACCTCCGGGTAGCAGGCGCCGCCGATGCAGAAATCGTCCCCGCTCTCCTTCAGCTCGCGGATCAGCTCCGAGGCGTAGTGGTAATCCCAGCCCGACCGGTCGCTTCCCTGCATCTCGTCCGGGATGTCGCCGCGCAGGGCCATCACGTTCCGGATGCCCGCTGCCCGCATGGCCGCGATCTGCGCCCGCACCGCCTCCTTTGAGGAGGAGATGCAGGTCAGGTGCACCAGCAGGGGCACCTGGTATTTGTCCTCAATATTCTTCGCGATGTCGATCGTATACCGGCTCGTTCCGCCGCCGGCGCCGTAGGTGACGCTCATAAAGGCGGGACGCAGGGCCGCTATTCTTTCCGTCGCTTCGCGCACGCTCTCGTAGGCCGTCTCCTTCTTCGGCGGAAAGACCTCAAAGGAAAGCGTCATCTCTTTTCTGTTCAGGATATCGATGATCTTCATAATTACCTCCTGCGGCGTATTTCGCCGCCTTGCTCTTGATTCATTATATCCGAACTGGTTCTGATTGCAAACAAAAACTCCGGCTTGCGCAGCACCCAACTTTTTTTCAGAAACTGCTTGCAAAACCATATTTGTTCTGTTAGAAT
>CAMOKZ010000051.1 GCA_946618155.1 uncultured Lachnospiraceae bacterium
ATCGCCCTATGTCTACTACAGCCTGATGGACGACTGGTACAGGAAGCTGTATGACGCGGTCCTTGCCCTGTACAGCCATCCGACGGACGCCGGGTACAGGGCCGAGCTCGTCATGCCCGGGTTTGAAGATCCGGGTGCGGTGACCACGCCTCTGCAGACGGCTGTCCTGGCGGCTGCCTACGATCATCCCAACATGTTCTGGATATGGGATATGCTGGGGGACTGGGAGGCGAAGATCATCCGCGACGGGCGGGGACTTCTGCACATGCAGCTGCGGCTGAAGCGGCAGCCGGCGGATCTCGGCGCCAAGTCGGTCGCCTTTGAAAAACAGGTCGACCGGATCCTTTCCGGCACGGACCGCAGCGGCCGCCCTCATGAGACCGAGCGGCGCCTGCATGACGGCCTGATCGGGTTTCTGGCCTATGACATGGAGGCCCCGAAGGACCGGACCCTGCGGCCGGACAAGTTCAGCGCCTACGGCGCGCTGATGCGCGGAGAAAAAGGATCGGTGATGGCGGTCTGCAACGGCTATGCCCTCGCGTTCTCTCTTCTGCTGCAGCGGTGCGGCATCAGAAGCGCAGTCGTCCCGGGGTACCTGAACGGCGGCCTTCACGCCTGGACCCTGGTGCAGCTGGACGGCGACTGGTATGAGGTGGATCCGACCATGGACGACGCCCTCGACCCGGATGGCTCCGGGATCAGCATCGATCCTGCGCTTTTGAAGAAATTTATGAAGGATAAGACCGGCATGGAGAACCTGCGCCACCGGTACTTTAACCTGACCACGCGGCAGATCCGGAATATGCAGCCGGACAGCGGATATGAGCTTCGCGCCGGCGGAATGCGCTGGCAGGTGAGCGCCGCGACGCAGCATGTGCGCGCCTGCGAGCCGGGCGCCGTGCAGCCCTGGCAGGACTGCTACCGGGATCTCGCGGCCCTGCTTCCGCAGGCCGAGGGGACAAGGTACGCCTACCAGCGGAAAAAGAGAGGACTGTTCTGGTGAAACATCAGTCCACCAGGAACTGCCAGAAGGCCTCCGCCACCGGGGGCAGGACAGCCCCCTTCCGTCTTCCGGCGCAGAACTGTCCGTTGAAGGAGGAGCCGGTGATCGGGACGACGGATACGCCCTGGCCGTGCAGCTCCGGACTGTCCCTGGTCACGCCGCAGCCGAGGCCTGCCTTCACCATGGCGGAGATCGCCCGGTCTTCATCGGCTTCGCTGACGATCGTGACGGAGACGTTGACGGAATTACTATGGTTTTGGCCCTGTTCATCCTGTATAATAAAAAATGAACATGAAACTGTGTACTATCTGTGCACTGATCAATCAAGGAGGGAGAGCATGAACATGAATAGTCTTTGGAAGAAGGCCGGCAGCGTGCTTCTCGGTGCAGCTGCGATGACGGCAGCGCTGGGCATGACGGCGCTGGCTGACGGTTACGAGGCGGGCACCTACACGGCGACCGTCCCGGGCAGAAACGCGGATATTACGGTGGAAGTAACGTTTTCCGCGGACGCGATCGAGAGCGTGACGGTAACAGACCACGCGGAGACAGACGGTATCGGAACGAACGCGGTGGACCAGATCCCCGGCGCGATCGTGGAGAGCCAGTCCCTTGGCGTGGATGTGGTCGCCGGCGCGACGGTGACCTCGGACGCGATCCTGGCAGCAGTGGCAGACTGTGCCGCGCAGGCCGGTGGTGACGTGGAGGCCCTGAAGAATGTGGCCGTGGAAGAAAAGGTTCCGACGGAGGAACAGACGATCACGGCAGATCTGGTCATCATCGGCGGCGGCGGCGCCGGCATGACGGCGGCCATCCGCGCGGCAGAGCTTGGCCTTGACGTGACGCTGGTTGAAAAAATGTCCTTCATGGGCGGCGCGATCTCGATCAGCGGCGGCAATCAGGTCGTCATGGGATCCCAGATGCAGAAGGATCTGGGCGTGACGGACGATTCCGTGGAGAGCATGGTTGAGGACTTCATGGCCAACGGCGCGAACCTGAACGTGCCAGAGCTGATCACCCTGTACGCCGAGAACGTCGGCGAGACCAGCGACTGGCTGCAGGAAGAGGGCGTTACCTACAACCTTGAGGGCGGTCTGCACAAGCTTGCCGAGTATTCTCATGACAGAGAGCTTGCCTACACGGGCAGCGGCGCGGGTGCCGCGGAGGCCATGCGCGGGCTGGTCGACGAGGCCGGTGTGAATGTGCTGCTGAATACGAGGGCAACGGAACTGATCAGCGACGGCGAAGGCGGCGTGACCGGCGTGATCGCCAATGACGACACCACGGTCTACACGATCGAAGCGCCCGCAGTCCTGCTTGCGACCGGCGGATACGGCTATAACAAGGATCTGCTGGAGGGCGATATGAAGAACGCGCTCTATTACGGACCGGTCTCCTCTACCGGCGACGGCCTGCTGATGGCGACGGCCGAAGGCATCGACGCGGATACCCGCCTGATGGAGTACGGCAAGCGTTATCCCAACGGCATCGAGGTATCCGAGGGCATCGCGAAGTCCACGATCAACGGCAACATCCCGGCGTGGACCGTCAGCGCGATCCTGGTCAATAAAGAAGGCGTCCGCGTCGTCAACGAGAAGGCCAGCAACCGCACCATCCTGGAGACTGAGCTTGAGCAGACGGATCAGGAACTGTTCCTGGTCATGGACCAGGCGACGTTCGATGTCTGGAAGGACGCAGTCGGCTATGATGTGCAGGAATACCTGGATGCCAACGGCACCACGACCCCGGTCTTCGGCCACGGGGATACCATTGAGGAAGCTGCCGCGGCAGCCGGCGTGGACGGCGAAGCGCTGGCGGCGACCGTTGAAGAGTACAACGGCTATGTTGAGGCCGGCGAGGACGCGGCGTTCGGCCGCAGCGCCGACTACATGACGCAGCCCATCGGGGACGGCCCGTACTACATCGTCGAGCAGAAGCCGAGATTTGCCACGACCATGGGCGGCCTGGTCATCGATACCGACCTGCACGTCATCAACAAGTCCGGTGAAGTGATCAACGGCCTGTATGCGGCGGGTGAAGTAGTCGGCGGCGTGATGGGCGACGACTCTCCCTCCGGCGCGAACAACGGCTGGGCGGTTACCTCCGGCAAGCTGGCGGCGCAGAGCATCGCGGCCGATCTCGGCGCGGCAGCCGAGGAGGACGAGGCGGCCTGACGCCCCGCGGCTTTCCGGTCACGTTAAAACGACCCAATTGAATATCCGCATGCGGATCGCCGCATGCGGCCACAAACCGGCTCCGCCTTTTGGCGGGGCCGGTTTTTTTTCTGCCTCAGCATTGTGTACAAAACAAGATCCACCTAAGTGGCTGTTTTGACAATGACAGGAAAAAAAGTGAGAAAAAGAAGAAACTGATAACGGAAAAAAGGAATAAACGGGGAACGATTCCCGTTTTTGAGAATGGACAAAATGAGAATTCGCCCCCTATGATGAGGGTGACCTGAGGGCAGAGGAGCCCTTGGAGAAGTAACCGGATAAGAAAGCAAACAGACCAAACAAACCAAACAAACAGACAGGCACAAACCAAAACAGGAGGTACCAAAGAATGAAGAAAAGTTTATTTGTCGTGGCACTGGCGGCTGCTTCCCTGATGGCGATGTCCACCGCCGCTTTCGCGGAGACTGCATATGAAGAGACCGGCGAGGCCGTTACCCTCCGCCTTGGCCACACCCAGCAGGCTGAGCACCAGGTCAACATCACCGCCGAGAGACTGGCTGAGCTGGTCAGCGAACGCACCAACGGCGAAATTACCATTGATATCTACGCGAACAGCACCTTCGGCACCGCTGCTGATATGAACGCGGCGATCCAGAGCGGCGACCTTGAGATGTACATCAACGCGACGGCCCAGTTCGCCGCCCAGTACGAGCCGGTCAGCGTCGTGGACGCCTGGTATCTGTTCGAGAACACCGATCATCTTCTGAAGTTCTTCTCCCCGGACTGCGAGACCTATGTCACGCTGATGGACGGCCTGAAGGAAGCCTGCAACATCGACACCCTCGCCAGCATCTACTACGGTGCCCGTCAGATGACCGCCAACAAGGAGATCAACAGCGCTGACGATCTTGTCGGCCTGAAGATGCGCGTTGCTGCCGATCCGATGCCGTCGGCCTGCATGGAAGCCCTTGGCGCCATCCCGACCCCGGTTGCCTACAACGAGACCTACATGGCTCTGCAGCAGGGTACTGTTGACGGCCAGGAGAACCCGGTCGCTTCCATCCAGACCATGAAGTTCGACGAGGTCCAGAAGTGCCTTGCCCTTACCTATCATCAGTATCAGATGCTGAACATCTTCCTTGGCACCGAGACCGAGGCGAAGCTTACCGAGAACCAGATCGCTGTCATCCGCGAGTGCGCGCAGCAGGCTGCCGAGGAGCACAACGCCGTCGCCATCGATCAGGAGAAAGAGCTGATCGAGGCCGAGAAGGATGTCCTGACGGTCACCGAGCCGGATCTTACCGGATTTATGGAGAAGTGCCAGGCTCTGTACGGCGATTTCGAGAGCGTCTGGGGCGAAGGCGTTGCCGATGCGATCATCGCGCTGGCCGAGTAATGACGGAAATTGAGAACAACGCATTCTCTGTGACTATCTGAAGAAACGTGCGTAAAGACGAGGGTGCCGCCGGGAAAGGTGCCGGCGGCACCCTTTCTGTCCCATGGAGAGGAAAAATGGTTAAGATCATCGATAAAATTGAAGAGTGGATCACGGGAATCCAGAAATATTTTCTGATCCTGGTCCTGGCCTTTATGGCGATCGCTATGTTTGCGGGCGTGATCGGGCGTTACGTTTTCAACTCGCCTCTTGCGTGGACAGAGGAAGTCCTGAGCAACATGCAGGGCGCGCTCGCCTTTTTCGGTATCGGTTACTGCTGGCATTACAAAGCGCATACCAGGGTGCTGATCCTGCATGACAAGCTGCCCCTGAAGGTGCGCAGAATCGTGGATATCCTGTGCGACGGCATCATGATCTACTGCCTGATCCGTCTGCTGATGACGATGCCCAAGTACATGAAGAGCAAATCCTCCTTCCTGGTCAGCCTCCGCTGGCTGCACTACAACGTATTCAACACGTTCATCGTGATCGGGTTCGTGATGGCGGTGATGTATATCGTGTTTGACATTATCCGGATCATCGCGAAGTTTAATGACCCGGAACCTGCCGGACAGGAATAAGAAAGGAGGAAGAAGAAAAATGCTGATGCTGTTTGGTTTATTCCTTCTGTTTCTCCTTCTGGGCATGCCTGTCGCGTTCAGCATGATCTGCAGCGCGATCTTCTACTGCCAGTTCTTCGGGGAGAGCATCAACATGGTGCTGACCAGAACCATCGCCGGGCCCACGTCCTTTACGCTGATGGCCCTCGCGTTCTTCATCCTGGCCGGCGGAATCATGAATAACGGCGGCGTGACCAACCAGATCTTCGGCTTCTGCAAGAAGCTGATCGGCTGGGTCCCCGGCGGCCTGGGCCACGCGAACGTCCTGGCCTCCATTATCTTTGCCGGCATGTCCGGCGCGGCGGTCGCGGATGCCGGCGGCCTCGGGCAGATCGAGGTCAAGGCAATGCGTGACGACGGCTACGACGATGAGTTCGCGGTCGCGGTCACCGGCGCGTCCTCCATCATCGGACCGATCATCCCGCCCAGCATCCCCGCGGTCGTATTTGCCGTAGCCGGCGGCGTATCCGTCGGCAGACTGCTGATCGGCGGCGTCCTGCCGGGCCTTGTCCTGGCCTTCTGCATGATGGTCTACATCTTCTTTGTCAGCAAAAAGCGGCATTACCCGCGGCATGAGTTCGGCGGCTTCAAGGATCTGGGAATCTCCTTCCTGAAGTCCATCCCGGCCCTGCTTACCCCGGTCATCATTCTCGGCGGCATCCTCACCGGCGTCTGCACGCCGACGGAGGCCTCCACCGTTGCGGTATTCTACGCGCTGATCCTGAGCCTGATCACCAGGAACCTGAGCATCCGGGATCTGCCGAAGATCCTGGAGGAGACGATCCTCTCCACGATGTCGGTGCTCTTTATCGTGGGCTGCGCGAACAGCCTGGCGTACCTGGTCACCATCGCGCATCTGCCGGAGACCATCCTGAACTTCTTCGGCACGTTCATTACGAACCGCTACACCTGCCTGATCCTGATCAACGTCTTCCTGCTGATCGTGGGCATGCTGATGGAGTCCCTCTCCGCGCTTACGCTGCTGACGCCCATCCTGCTGCCGATCGCCATGATGTACGGGATCGATCCGATCCACTTCGGCATCGTGATGATCCTGAACCTGATGATCGGTATGCTGACGCCGCCGGTCGGCATGGTCCTGTTCGTCCTCGCGAGGATGACGCCCACGCCCTTTGAGCGGATCTGCAAAGCGATGGTCCCGTTCCTGATCATGTGCATCATCGCGCTGCTTATCATTTCGTTCTGCCCGCCGGTCGTGACGTTCCTGCCGAACCTGCTGATGGGCTGATCATTGACACAGAAAGGATAGAGGAAAATGGGAGATCTGTTTACATTCCACAAAGAGAATCTGGATCCGGAGATCCGCGCGAACGTGAAGAAGACGCTGGTCTATCTGGATGAGAATATGAAGGACAGGGAGCTGTATGAGAAGGTGCTCGACGCCTGGACGCTTTCCCTGCAGCTCAACGGCTGGAAGGCGATCGAGGAAATGCCGGGCTCCGGCATGCCGGAAGCTTCCGCGCTGGGCGATCAGTCCAACCACATCCTGGTCGTCATCTATACCTCCATGAGCATCTACCGCAACCTGAAGAAGGCCTACAACATGGACTTCGGCCTGAATGAGGATATGCTGATGGCCTGCGCGGCCCTGCACGATGTGGGCAAGCCCTACGAGTACAACCGCGAGCTGCGCCCGCAGTGGGTGGCCAACGACAAGGAATTCGGCCTGCCGAACCTGCGCCATCCGTCCTACGGCGTCTTCATCGCCGGCGTCTGCGGCCTGCCGCAGGAGGTCCTCAACGTGTGCGGTTATCACAGCCCCGAGGGGCGCTTCATCAAGCGCTGCGCCTACGGCGAGATCGTGCACTACGCGGATGACGGGAGCTGGTTCCCGCTGGCGAGGCTGTGCAACCTGAATATCCCGAAACTTTGATGTGAAGGGCATTCTGCCCGAATAATAAGGCGCTGCCGCTTTACATGCGGCAGCGCCGGTTCAAGTACAGAAGCGCCGGTCCTGCTGGGATCCTCCGGTCAGGACTGCTCATCCCGGTGCAGGGCCCGGTAGTTGCCGGGCGTCATGCCCGCGTATTTCTGGAAGTTGCGGATGAAGTTCTGCGGGTAGCGGTAGCCGACGGCCGAGGAGATCTCGTTGCTGGAGAGCTCCGTGGTGACCAGCAGTTCCTTGGCCCGCTCGATCCGGATCTTATTCAGATAGGAAACAAAGCTGTCGCCGGTGGCCTGCTTGAGCATGCGGCTGACATAGGAGGGGGAGAGCCCCAGCACGGAAGCCGCGTCGGAGAGGGAGATATCCTCGTTGTAATGGTTGCCGATCCAGGTGAGCACCTCCTGGAAGCGCGCGGACTGGCGGTCTTCGCTGAGGGAGGCCATGTGGTCGGCGCAGTCGGAGACGTAGGCGGTCATCAGGTCCGCCGCCTCCGCGATGGTGGTCGTCTCCCCTATTCTTGCGGCAAAATCCGGGGCCGTCCCGTCCTCGGCCTTCTCATTGCCATCCGGCGTCCAGCCGCCCAGGGCGGTGGAGATGTCGCCGGCGAGGCGGATGCAGATCTTCTTTACGTAGTCGGGCTGCGCCTCCGGGTTGGCGCTGAGGGCCGCAAAATAGCTGTCCAGAATGCGCAGCGCCTTTTCGGTCTTGCCCAGTCGGATCTGGTCGATCAGGTTCTTCTGCTGGTCGTAGGTCATGTCCATCTCGCTCTGGGCCATCTCCGCGTAGGTGTAGGGCACGTCCGTCTTGCGGTAGCTCTTGTGATGGATCAGCTGGCGGGCCTGTTCATAGGAGACATTGACCTCGTCAAGCGCTGCGGTCGGTTCGCCGAAGCCCACGATGGCGGGCTCCTTGCTCAGCAGCGCGATCAGGTTCTGCACGTTGTGGGCGATCTCGGTCAGGAGCGCGCTGAGCGCTTCTTTTTCGATGTTGTCCGGGAAAGAGAGCAGACAGCACAGGCGCGAGTAATTGTGCCAGACAAAGTAGGCCTCGCAGTACTCCGGGATCTGCTCCCGGCAGCCGAATTCGATGGTGTGGCGCAGCTGATTATAGGTATCCCGGTGCAGGTTCATCTTCAGGACGCTGATCGCCTCCACCTGGGCCAGCATGACCGCGTAGATGCGGGAAGGCTCCTCCAGGATGCCGTATTCGCGCATCAGCGCCTTGCGCAGATCCGTGACGGAAGCGGCCGCCGTCTCGTTGTAGAGCAGGGACTTGACCGCGTACTCGGTGAGGACCGGTCTGGACTGCTGCAGAAGCTGGGACATCTCCTCGCTGCGGGAATGCTCCTCGAGGGCGATGCGGTAGAGGTATTCCGGATAGGGCTCCTCGGGAAGCGGGCTGCTCCCCGCCCTGTCGGAGAGGGCTTTCGCCCGGTCGCGCTGCCTGCGGGCAAGAATCATATACATGGTGATGGCGCCGGCGAAGAGAAGCAGGTAGAAGAAGGCGAAGGGCACGAAGGCGTAGAGCAGCAGCGAATCGCGGTAGGCCGTGACGCCGGACCAGGGCATCAGCTGCACGAAGGTCCAGTTTTCCTGGTCGCTGGAGGCGCTGACCGCAAGGTAGTCGGTCCCGCCCGCGGTGATCTTTTTCGCGCCGGGCAGGATGGCCCGTCCGCTGTCCTCCGCAAAGAGCGCGTCCGCGGTAAGGGTCGTGAGGGCGTTCCGCTGGGCGTAGAGCTGCTCGCCGCGCCCGTTGTAGATCAGCAGGGAAAGCCCGGAGGCGGGCAGGGAGCCGTCATCCATCGGCTCGTCCGTCACCAGGGAATTGCCCAGCGTGTCGAGATCGACGTTGATCAGCAGGTACTTATAGTCCAGGGAGGACTGGTTCGGCACCTTGGAGAGGAAAGAGATCAGGCGCTTGTTCTGCCGTGACGGCGTGCTGATCACGCGGACCGAGTCGAGCAGCTGGATGCCGGTGGACTTCGGGGAATACTGGGAGACCCAGCCCTGGTCAAAGAACTGGTCGGAGGCGTAGGCCTGGTAATCCGTGGAGTTGTAGATCGTATTGTTCCGCTTGCAGACCAGGTACAGGCTGAAGACAAAGTCGTTGAGGGACGCGGCGTGGTTGAGCGTATGGCAGGCCAGCGCGGCGTCGGTATCATCATCCTTCTGCGCGGTCAGGCCGACGTCGATCAGGTGGATGTCGGAGGAGAACTGGTAAAGCTCCAGGGCGATCGTATCGAGGGTAGAGTCGACCGAGATGATCTGGCGCTCCAGCATGGACCGCAGGGAGCGGGTAAAGGTCTGGGCGGACTCATTCTCCAGCCGGGCGCGCAGGGTGAGCAGGACCGACACGGGAATGAGAATGAGCAGCGCGGCGATCAGGACCGCGGTGATCCGGCGCCGTTTCGGAGAACGCTGACGGGGAACGGTAATGACGGTTTTCATAAATGCGAACCTCCGCAATTGAGAACAGGACGACAGTAAAAACGGGGGCACTGCCCGGAAATAAGCATAGGTTGAAGCAAATCAAGTATAGCGTATAGCGTGCAGGCGGCGCAACGGGAAAAGCGGAATCCCGGAATCGAGAATCCGGGACAGAACAGTAAGTGCAAAAAACGGGAATGTCGGACAGGCCGGGAGGACAGCGATGGAAAAACAGCAGGTAAGAATGGAAATCGAGAATGCGGTCATGCGGATCACGATCGACCATCCGGAGACGAAAAACGGTCTGGACTGGATGGGGCTTGAGCAGCTGGCCGACTGCTATCAGCGGCTGATCGACGATGAGAGCATCCGTGTGGGCGTGGTGACGGCGGCCGGAGACTATTTTTATACCGGCGGCCGGGTCGACCCGAAGGCGCCGGGCGAGCAGGAGAAGTATTCCGCGGCGATCCGCCGGGCGACCGAGATCCTCGGGAAGGTGCCCAAACCCGTGATCGCCATCCTGAACGGCCACTGCCTCAAGGCGGGCATGGCGATGCTGGCCGCCAGCGACATCGCGATCGCAAAGGAGGGGATCCGCTTCGGGTTCCCGGAGGTGCGCATGGGGGGCGTGCCGATGATGGTCCTCGTGGATGTGGTGGACCGGATGCCGTCCAAGAAGGCGGTGGAAGCCCTGCTCACCAGCTGGGAATTCTCCGCGGAGGAGGCGCTGCAGATGGGCCTCGTCAACTGCATCGTCCCGGAGGAGAAGCTGGAGGAGACGGCGCAGAAGTATGTCCGCGCCTTCCTCGACACCCCGCGGGAGCTGATCGAGATGACGCTCTACGCCTACCGCGAGGTGAAAAAGATCGGGGACCGGGGCGATAGGTTCGCCTTCGCCTTCGACTACCTGAGCCGGGAGATCCTCCCGACCATGGAGAAGCTCAAACAGGAATACAACGTGTGATGATCCCGGGAGAGGGGAACAGAGAAAGGAGAGGCGCATGATACTGGTACTGGTCAGCTATCACTGCAAAGAAGGGAAGCGCGAGACCTTCCTGGAAAGCATCAAATCCGAAGGAATCCACGCCTTCGTCCTCGCGGAGGCCGGGAACATCTGCTACGACTATTTCTATTCGGACAAGGAAAAGGACACCCTGCTCCTGGTGGAGAAATGGACGGACAAGGAGAGTGTGGACGCCCACAGCAGCACGGAGAAATTCGCCCGGCTGCAGGAGCTTAAGGCATTGTATGTAGACAACACGCAGATCGAGCGCTTCGAGGTATAAGGAGGATCAGACATGGAGTACACGCTGGAATCAATGTTCGGTATCAAGGGTAAGGTCGTTGTGATCACAGGCGGATGCGGCGGCATCGGCAGCGGGCTGGCGGAGGCCGTCGGTTCCCTGGGCGCCCGCGTCGCGCTGATCGACATGAACGAGGAGAAGCTGGCCGACATGGCGGCGCAGCTTGCGGAGAAGACCGGGGCTGAGGTGCGCGGCTACGCGGCCAACATCACGGATGAGGAATCCGTCAAGAAGGCGTTTGCCGCGATCTACGAGGATTTCGGTTCGGTGTACGGCCTGGTCAACTGCGCCGGCATCTCCTTTGTGCGCCCCCTGGCGGAGATGGATATCGACCGCTGGCAGGCAGTCATGGATGTCAATGTGCGCGGCACGGTCATCTGCGCGAAGACGGCCGCCTATTATATGGAAAAAGAGCGCGTGGGCAGGATCATCAACATCAGCTCCCTGGCTTCCACCCACGGCAAGCCGCAGTATACCGCCTACACGCCCAGCAAGGCGGCGGTGGACGGCTTTACGATCACCCTGGCGACGGAGCTTGCGCGCCGCGGCATCACGGTCAACTCCGTGCGTCCGGTCTTCATGCTGACCGCCATCAACAGGGCGCAGTATGCGGATAACCTGAGCGGCGCGGTCGAGGCGGCGAAGAGCCGCATCCCGCAGCACAGGGTCTGCAGCCCGGAGCTTCTCTCCGGCCTGGTCGTTTTCCTGCTCTCCGAGTCCTCCAGCTTTGTGGACGGACAGCTGATCGGCTGCGACGGCGGCTCCACCTTCGGCGATATCTCCAACGTGAACTATCAGCCGATGCCCTACGAGGATGAAGTGTAAATAAGGAGAATCAAAAATCCCGGCCGGAACCGCTCCGCGCCG
>CAMOKZ010000052.1 GCA_946618155.1 uncultured Lachnospiraceae bacterium
GCCGGACTGATCGTCTGTGTGGATCTTGCTGAGGCGGAGGAGATCGCCGGTTTCTCACTGCAGCTTCCGGAGGCAATTGAAGGTGAGATAAGCTGCCGGGCCGCTGCCGGAACGCTGATCGAGTGTGATTACACCGGCACCGAAGAGGGAGCAAAGAACCTGCTCATCCGCAAAGGCACAGATCAGGACGCGGTGCAGGCAGACTTTGACCGAAGCGGCAGCGGGGCGAAGGCGCAGACCGTTTTCGCAGGCGGACAGACCATCCGGCTGCAGATGAAGGACGGCGATGCGCTCGCCGCGGCCTGGGAGAGCGGCGGCATGGCTTACCTTGTCAGCTGCGGGGAAGAAGCGCTGGCCAGAGAGGAGATGCTGGACCTGATCGCGCAGATTCACTGACCGAAAAACTTTTTCAGATTTTTTTCAAATTATGGTGACCACTCCTTCCTTTTTCCTGTCCTTACTGGCAGAGGAGAAAAAAAGGCCACGGAAAACCGGGGCCGCCAGGGATAAGGATAAAGGAGGAGAACAATGAGAAACAGAAAATGGATGGCAGTTTTACTGGCTGGTGTGACGGTCCTTTCTACCG
The DNA here is from genome assembly GCA_946618155.1 of uncultured Lachnospiraceae bacterium. GTDB lineage: Bacteria > Bacillota > Clostridia > Lachnospirales > Lachnospiraceae > CAMOKZ01. The sequence continues at coordinate 587 of CAMOKZ010000052.1, forward strand.
GCTGCGGTTTGGTGCAGGAGGTCATAAGATACGGACTGCACGCCGACAACAGTCCGGTCGTGATTGAAACGGAGGGAGCAAAAACAGAACTTACTGCGCCGGACCCCCAGATGTATTCGGAGCCTGTAGAGCTGGAAGCGGCGTACGAGGCTTTGTCCGGTGCCGCAATGGATACCGGGGCCATGATGCCGATGCCGGCCTGGAATACCGAGGAGTACAGCTACCGGGAAGAGAACGGCTGGATGAGCACGGCGGCCAGTCCCTTCTCCACCTTCGCGGCGGATGTGGACACCGCCTCCTACGCGAACCTGCGCAGGATGATCCTCAGGGGAGAGGAGATCCCGGAGGGCGCGGTGCGCATCGAGGAGATGGTCAATTACTTCCATTATCAGTATGAAGGACCGAAGGAAGGGGAGCCCTTCGGCGTGACCACGCAGATCGCGCCGTGCCCCTGGAACCCGGATACGCAGCTGATGCTGATCGGACTGAAGACACAGGAAGCGGATCTGGATGAGCTTCCGCCCTCCAACCTGGTCTTTCTGATCGACGTATCGGGATCCATGGATGAGTACAACAAGCTGCCGCTCGTACAGAGAGCCTTCCGCCTGATCGCGGAGAACCTCGGCCCCCGGGACCGGGTCTCGATCGTGACCTACGCTTCCTCCGACGAGGTCGTGCTTGAGGGCGCGAGCGGGGACGAGAAGGCGCGCATCACCGAGGCGGTTGAGGACCTGATGGCCGGAGGCGGGACCGACGGATCCCGCGGGATCATTACGGCCTACGAGATCGCGGAGCGGTATTTTATCGAGGGCGGGAACAACCGCGTCATCCTGGCAACGGACGGCGATCTGAACCTCGGCGTAACGGATGAAAGCTCCCTGACCCGGCTGATTCAGGAGAAGAAGGAGAGCGGCGTGTACCTTTCCGTGCTGGGCTTCGGCACCGGCAATATCTCCGACACCAGGATGGAAGCGCTTGCGGACAACGGAAACGGCAATTACAGCTATATCGACGATATCGCCGAGGCGAGGCGCGTCCTGGTCAGCGAGATGGGCGGCACCCTCTTTACCGTCGCCGATGACGTCAAGCTCCAGGTCGAGTTCAATCCGGCCATGATCAAGGGCTACAGGCTGATCGGCTATGAGAACCGCACCATGGCGGCAGAGGATTTTGCCGATGACGAAAAGGACGGCGGCGAGATCGGCGCGGGGCACAGCGTGACCGTACTCTATGAGATCGCCGGCACCGATTCCGCACAGGAGATCCCCGCGGTGAGCAGCCGGTACGGCACCGAAACGGACGAAGCAGGCGATACCGCCGCGACAGACGAGGCAGCGGAAGCAGGCAAAGAAGCAGCCCCCGCCGCGGATGAGTGGCTTGCCGTGAATGTCCGCTATAAAGAGCCGGGCGGGAGCGAGAGCCGCCTGCTGGTCTACCCGGTCACGGAGGACGCCGTCAGCAACGAGATGAGCGAGGATCTTTCCTGGGCAGCGGGCGTTGCGCAGGCAGGCATGCTGCTCTCCGGTTCGGCCTATGCGGGAGACAGCAGCTTTGCGCAGATCCATGACCGGCTCAGCGCGCTGGAGAGCGTCCGGGGAGATGAATACAGAGAGGAATTCCTGTACCTGCTCACCAGGCTTGAGCGGTAGGGGTTCGCGTTGACAAACCCGGAAATATCGTGCTACCATCACAGTAACAGATATAAGATGTAGATCAGGTGATACGAATCCCCCGGACATGTCCTGCAAAGAGGACGTGTCCGGGGTTGTTTGCGCAAAGCAATGCGCCATGCGTGGACAGGACAGCTGAAACGCAGGGGAACATTCCGGCAGGGAGAAAAAGCATGGGCACAGGGTACAGGGCATTCATATCCTATCATCACAGCCGTGTGGATACGCCGGTGGCGGCGATAGTGCAGAGCAGGCTCGAGCGCCTGCGCATTCCTGCGCAGATCAGGGAAAAATACGGGATATCGTCCCTCCGCCCGATCTTCCGGGACAAGGAGGAGCTGTCCGTTTCCAGCGACCTGAATGAAGTGATCCAGGCCGCGCTTGAGGAATCGGAATTCCTGATCGTGATCTGCTCGACTACCGTGCGGGAATCGGAGTGGGTCACCAGGGAGATCGAATTCTTCCTGCAGAACCATGACAGGAGCCATATCCTGACGGTCCTTGCGGACGGGGATGTCCCGCGGGACGTGATGCCGCTGATCCTGCTGGAAAATGAACAGGGTGAGCCGGTGGCTGAACCCCTTTCCTGCGATCTGCGGCCGCAGAACAGAAGAGCCCGGAAAGAGGAGATCCAGCGTCTGGCCGCTGCGCTCTGCGGCTGCTCCTACGACGCCTTCCGGCGCCGCTACCAGCAGTACCGGTACCGCAGGCTGGCTGCGGCGGGGACCGTCCTGCTTGGTGCTGCAGCAGGCGCGATCGGCTATCTTTCCTGGAGCAACCGGCAGATCGCCGACAGTCTGGAAAAAGTCAAAGAAAGCGCGGCGAGGGACCTGGCAGTTCTTTCCGGCAGTGCGCTGGCGGTAGATGACCGGGTGGGCGCCCTCGAGTACGCCATGGAGGCGCTTGAGCCCGGCGGCAGGGAAGGCCCGGTCGTGCCGGAGGCGGAGTACGCACTCGCGGAGGCGCTGAATCCCTACCGGCTGCCGGAGGAGGTGGCGCCGGATGCCTTTCCTGAACAAGTATGGGCGGAATACAATTACCGGGTGGATGCTTTCCTCGATGAATGGGGTGTCTGTCAGACGGAGTCGGCCACCCTGCTTGCCGCCTGCGATACGGACCGCAATGTGCTGATCTGGGATGCAGATACCCACCGGCAGGTCTTTTCGCGGTCCTATGCGGAGGAAGCGTCGCTGGATATGACGCTCTCGTCCGGGGGCATTCTGCTGCTGCGGTTTGCCGACAGGCTGGAGACCCTTGACCTTTCCGATCCGGAAGCCGGGACGAAAACGGTCCTGTCCTGGGAACCCGAGTCGGGGCTGATCAGTGCCGTGCTTACCCTGTCAGAGGACGGCTCCCTGGCTGTCCTTGATGTTGATCACACGGTACACATCATCGATATGAAGGAGGGCGTGCCTGTTCTGGAAGCCGCGCACAAGGGACATGTGACGGAGGCGGTCTTTTCCCCCGATCTGCGTTATCTTGCCATGAACTGCTACGTAGAACCGAATGAAGAAGAGGAGCAGGACGACGGAGAAGATTACGCGGTAAGTCTTCTCGACCTGGAGAGCGGCGCCCTTGCGCAGTGCGGAAATCTGATGGCCGCGGCATCAGCGCCTTCCATGGCCTTTGGAGAAGACGGCTCTTTTGTCTTTACAGGAACGACCGCCGCCGCGCGGGGAAGCTTCAGCGGCACCGGATACGGCGGGACCCATATGTCGAATCTGGAAAAGACCACGGATGCGATCATCTGTGTGGATGCGGCCACCGGGAAGAAACGCTGGGAGAGCGAGAACCCGCACTGGATGTATCCGCATACAAGAGTACTTTACGCCCCGCAGATCCCGGATCCCGAAACGGGGGAGGACTGCAGCGGGTTTATCTGCCTTTCCGGGACGGAGGGCATTATCCTGCGCGGCGAGGACGGAAGCCTGATGCGGCAGTTTTCTCTGCCGCACAGTGCAAGGGCCTACGCCGCCGACGGGGAGGGAGAGGATTTTAAGGTCACCGCCGTACTGGAGGACGGGGAACTTGCGGTCTACTGGCCGTGGGAGGATGCCCTGTATGCCGCACAGCTGATGCGGGGGACGATCTGGAGCGTGCGGATGACAGAGAAGAGGATCTTTGTTTCCTGCCCGAGCGTTGAGTCAAAAGCGCTTGCGGTTCCGGACGGGATCATCGCCTACAGGATCGGCGGGGAAAATCCCGCATTTATCCCGGCGCAGATCGATCCGGAGACCTACTGCACGCCGTATCCCGCCGGGGACGGGTTCATCATCCACGAGGACTTTGCCAAAGAGAAGTTCGCGTACTATGACGCCGAAGGACGCCGGGTATGGGCAGTAGAGGCAAACGAGGAAGAGATCGACTACAGCACCGCGCAGCTCGGCGAGTCAAAGAAAACCGGGGCATGGACCTTTATCCGGCCGCCGCACTACGGCGAAACTGAGTTTACGCTCCTGTCCTACGCGCTTGCGGACGGGGAATGCACGCAGGAGACCTTTGAGGAGACCGGCATCCTGCTTGACGGTCCTGTCGCTGCACGGGAAGCAGACGGTCATCTGCTGGCAGGATGGGTGTGCAGGCAGGAGGGAGGCGGCGCGGATGGCGCTGAGATCCTGACGGCAAATATCTGGTCCGAAAAAGTAAGCTCTGTGCACAGTACAACCTTTTCTCTGCCGCAGGAAGCGGCGGACTGCTTTATCACCGAGGTCTTCCTTTCTCCCGGCGGCGAGGCCATGCTGTTTCTGGCGGAAACGCCGGACTATGACGGGAAGCTGGCCTGCTGCATCCATTTTCCGAAAGGCGAGGTGACGGCGGTCTCGACGGACGGCACCTTTGATGACTATAACAGCTATGAGGATGAGATCATCTGGGATGAGAAGGGCGAGCTTTTTGCCTATGTGAGTGAGGAAGTGCTGCGCGTTTATTCTGTGCGGAAGGGACTGCTCTGGGAGGTTCCGGTAAAGGAGTTTAAAGATACCGCCTGCGGCTTTGCGGGGGGAGATCTGTATCTCTGTGTGGAGACCGCTTCCGACCTGACCATGCGCAGATATGACGGAGAGAGCGGACAGCATCTGGGGGAACTGCTTCTCGTCAGCTACGAAAACAGCGCGCGGATATATATGCGCAGCGACGAGCAGATCCTGAAGGAAGAGGACGGCACGCTCCTGTACCTGTCAGAGGACGGCGCCTTTGTGATCGATCCGGAGGAGATGAAGCTCATCCTGAAGATCCCGGAGGCAAGAGGGTACAATCCGAAGAGCCGTCTGTGGTTCATGCTGGATTATGGTTATCCGGAAAGAATAACCGGGCTGATGCCGCGCCTTACCCTGGCGGAGATGAAAGCGCAGGCGCGCGAACTTCTGGGCAGCGGGGAATAGGCGGGGAAACATCGGTTTTTGATAAGGAGGAATATGGACGCATCGATCATTGCAGGCAGTCTGCTGCTTGGCGTCGGACTGGCCATGGACGCGTTTTCCGTGTCGGTGGCGGACGGGATGACCCGCCGAGGCGCAGGCGCGGGGGAAGGCGCAGCGGTGGCGGGAACATTCGCCGTTTTCCAGTTTCTGATGCCGCTCCTGGGCTGGGCCTTCGTGCACACCATTGTATTCCGGTTCAGCTTTCTGGACAGGGCGGTCCACCTGATCGGGGCAGGACTGCTGCTGTTTCTGGGCATCCGGATGATCCTGGAGCAAAACGAAGGAAAAGAAGAAGGCGCTGACGGAGCAGGCGGATTCCCTGCCCGGGGAGGCAGCTTCATCCGCATGTTGATGGTGCAGGGCGTCGCGACCAGCATCGACGCGCTCTCCGTCGGCTTTGCCATCGCGGATTATACCCTGGCGGAGGCGCTGGTATGTTCGGCGCTGATCGGACTCGTGACCCTGGTCATGTGCCTGGGCGGCGTGCGGATCGGCAGCGGAATAGGAAAGAAACTGACCGGATACGCCGGATATGCGGGCGGGGCGATCCTCATTCTGATCGCGCTGCGCATCCTGGCGGCGGAGTTTATCGGCGGATAAGCAGAAAGGAGAAAGGGAGATGCTTCAGTTACTGACGATTGGAAGCGGCAGCATTGTGGAACTGTTTCTGGACGGCGTGCGCAGGACAGAGGGAATAGAGCTTGCGGCAGTGTATTCCCGCAGCCGGGACCGCGCGGAGGTCTTCGGGAGAAAGCACGGCGCGAAGGTCTGGAGCGACGACCTGGACGCGCTGCTTGCCCGGGAGGATGTGAACTGCGTGTATGTGGCGGCGCCAAACAGCCTGCACTATGGCTATGTGAGGCGGGCGCTGGAAGCCGGGAAAAATGTGATCTGCGAGAAGCCCTTCGTTGATACCGCGGCGCAGTGCCGGGAGCTGGGCGAACTGGCACGGGCAAAGGGCGTGTACCTCTTCGAGGCGATCAGCGTCCTGCATATGCCGGTCTACAACCAGGTCAAAGCCTGGCTGAAGAAGATCGGCCCGGTCCGGCTCGCGGATATCCGCTACTGCCAGTATTCCTCCCGCTACGACATGTTCCTGCGGGGCGAGATCACGAACGTCTTCAATCCCCTGTTCGGGGGCGGCGCGATGCGGGACATCAACGTCTATAACCTCCACGTCATGGCGGACCTCTTCGGTCTTCCCCGGGAGGGCATATATATCGCCAACCGCGGAAACAACGGCGTAGACTGCTCGGGAACGGCGGTCTTCACCTACGACGGCATGGTCTGCACCTGCACGGGCGCAAAAGACTGCGACGGAGAAAACCATGCGCTGTTCGAGGGCGAAAAAGGCTACATCACCGTCACCAGCGCCGGCAACGCCTGGAGCAGGGCCGAGCTGCACCTTCGCGGCCATGAGGCGCAGGAGATCAGCACAGACCTGCCCAACCGCCTGCAGCCCGAGATAGAAGCCTTCGTCCGGATCATCGGGGCGGGAGACCGCGCCCGGGCGGACGCACTGCTCGAAGAGAGCGGAAAAGTCATGCAGATTCTGGACATGATCGAAGCGTAGGTTAAACGTGTAAATAAAAGTATACAAAGAATATTAAAAATCAATTAATTCGTTATGGAAACCACACAATATATGAATAATGTGATATTATATAGTTGAACGGTACAACATGCCGGTACAGAATCGCCGGTTCCGTCTGAGACTGCGGAAAGCAGGGACGGAACCGGCGTTTTCGCGTCTTTCCTTTTCCCCTTTCCATGCTATAATACCCATGTAGTTTTACCCTTAACAATACGCACTGTGCGGGAGGTACAGGATGAAGATCGTCATTACGGAATCGCTCGGGATCTCCGAAGAGACGCTGCGCGAGCTGCAGCGGCCCTTTACCGGGCAGGGGGATACCTTTGAAGAATATGAGCGGGCGCAGGATCCGGCTGTCGTGGCAGAGCAGGTGCGCGATGCGGACGCGGTGATTCTCGCGAATATGCCTTTCCCGGCGCAGGTCATCGAGAGCGCTGAGAAGCTTCGCTTTATTGATGTGGCCTTTACCGGCGTTGACCATGTGGCCATTGACGCGGCAAAGAAGAGGGGCATTGCGGTGAGCAATGCGTCCGGCTATTCCACGGAGGCGGTCGCGGAGCTGGCGGTGGGCCTGGCCCTGGGCCTTGCCCGGAAGATCCCGGAGGCGCAGGAGAACTGCCGGGCGGGGAAGAGCAAGGCGGGCCTTGGCTTTTTTGAACTGAAGGGTAAGACGGTGGGCATTGTCGGCCTTGGCAGGATCGGGAGCCGCAGCGCTGAGCTTTTCCATGCCTTCGGCTGCAGGATCCTTGCCTGCAGCCGCACCGTGCACGCCCAGTGCCCGGACTATATCCGCCAGGTCCCGCTGGACGAGCTCCTCGGCGAAGCGGACATCGTCGTCCTGCACTGCCCGCTGAATGAGAGCACCAGGGGCATGATCGGGGAAAGAGAGCTCGGCCTGATGAAGAAGACCGCGCTTCTGCTGAACCTGGCCAGGGGTCCGGTGGTGCAGACGCAGGCACTGGCGGAGGCGCTCCGGAAGGGAGAGATCGCCGGGGCCGGGATCGATGTATTTGACAAGGAGCCGCCCCTTGATGCTGACGAGCCGCTCCTTTCGGCGCCGAACACCCTGGTGACGCCGCATATGGCCTTTGCCACGCAGGAATCCATGCTGCTCCGGGCACAGATCGTCTTTGACAATCTGCGCGCCTTCAAAGAGGGAAAGCAGATCAATGGGGTCATTTAAGCGCGCGCTGGGCGCCCCACGGAGTTCCTGAACTGCTTGCCTGCGGGGCCACTGCGGGGTTATATTTATGGAAGAAGAACGTGCTGGCGGCGGTCGTTGCCGGTACGGTCCTGTATATGTTCCTGGTGCAGGCGGTATTTTAAGCGGATGCGGTTTTTTCGCAGACACGGGGAGGAGAGGGCATGGAGAAAAAACTGGACGTGTGGACGACACTGCGGATCGGCATGGCGTTTCTGTCGATCTGCGCGTTCTGGCAGATGTACAACAATGTCATTCCGCTGATCCTGACGAACACGTTCCATCTGAATGAGACATGGTCGGGCGTGATCATGGCCGCGGACAACGTGCTCGCCCTGTTCCTGCTTCCGCTCTTTGGCGGGATCAGCGACAGGTTCAGCTCGAAACTGGGCAGAAGAAGGCCCTTCATCCTGGTCGGGACGATCGCGGCGGTGGTGCTGATGATGCTGCTCCCGCTGCTCGATGACAGCTATTTCGCAGGCCCGGCCGCCTGGAAGCTGACCGCCTTCGTCGTCATCCTCGCGCTGCTTCTTATCTCCATGGGCAGCTACCGCAGCCCGGCCGTCGCCCTGATGCCGGACGTCACGCCGAAACCCCTGCGCAGCAGGGCGAACGCGCTGATCAACCTGATGGGCGCCATCGGCGGCATCCTGTACCTGATCATTGCCAGCGTGCTCTACTCGCAGGCGCGGACCGCGCATCTTACCCATGTCAGCTATCTGCTCCTGTTCGCGGTGGTGGCGGGGATCATGATCCTCGCGCTCATCATCCTGATGAAAACGGTGGATGAGCCGAAGCTGTTCGCCGAGCAGCAGGAATATGAGCGGATGCACCCGGAGGACGAGCTGGCAAAGGCGGATGCGGACGGTACCCTCCGGCTGCCGAAGGAGGTAAAGCGCAGCCTCGGCTTCCTGCTGGCCTCCATCGCACTCTGGTTTATCGGCTACAACGCCGTCGAGACCTGGTTTACCACCTACGCGAACCGGGTGTGGGGAATGGCGCTGGGCAGCGCGTCGCTGTGCCTGACCATCGCGACGGGCGGCGCCATCCTGACCTATCTTCCCGCGGGCTTCTTTGCCGAGAAGATCGGCCGCAAAAAGACGATCATGACCGGCGTTATCCTGCTGGCCTCCTGCTTCGGCGCCATGTTCATCTGGTCCCTGGCAAGGGGCGGTTTTCACCCGGCGCTGTATGTCCTCTTTGTCCTTGTGGGCGCGGCCTGGGCGCTGATCAACGTCAACAGCCTGCCCATGGTCGTGGAGATGTGCCGGGGCAGCGATGTCGGCAAGTTCACCGGCTATTACTATACCTTCAGCATGGCCGCGCAGACCGTGACGCCGATCGTGGCGGGCGCGCTGCTTAACCGCGCCGGCTATATGACGCTGTTTCCCTATGCGGCGCTCTTTGTCCTCTTTTCCTTCTTTACGATGCGGAGGGTGATGCACGGGGACAGCCGGAAAACAGGAAAGAAAGGCCTGGAGGCCTTTGAAGATATGGATCTGTAAACAAGAAAAGACATCTTCAGGGAGATGACACTGCATGAAACATTGGCGTGCCAAAGCGGGCCTGCTCGCGGCGGCGGCCGGTTATGCCGGACTTCGGGTCCTGGCGGCCGGCGGAAGAAAAAACAATATCGAAACAGGGGAGATGGACGGCTGGTATTTTGCCCACCGCGGATGGCATAACGGGCCGGAGGCGCCGGAAAACAGCCTTGCCGCCTTTGCCCGCGCAGCGGACGCGGGGTTCGGCATCGAGCTGGACGTGCACCTTCTTGCGGACGGGAGCCTTGCCATCCTGCATGACTCTGATCTGAAACGGATGTGCGGCAGGGAAGGCGTGGTCGAAGACCTCACTGCCGGGGATCTGCCCCAGATGAAGCTTTCCGGCGGGGAGCAGCATATCCCGCTGCTGGCCGATGTGCTCGCCCTCGTGGGCGGCAGGGTGCCGCTGATCATCGAGCTGAAGACCTTCCGGGGAAACAGCGCGCCGCTTTGCGAGGCGGTCTGCCGGATGCTGGATGATTATCAGGGCGTCTACTGCATCGAGAGCTTTGATCCGAAGGCGGTGCTCTGGCTGCGCCGCAACCGCCCCGGCATTGTGCGGGGACAGCTCTCCTGCAACTTTTTCAAGACGGATGCCGATCTTTCGCCCTTCCTGAAATGGGTCGGCACGCACATGCTGTTCAATCTCCTGACAAGGCCGGATTTCGTGGCCTACCGGTTTGAAGACAGAAAGAACCACTCCAACCAGATCGCCCGCCGCCTGTGGCGCCTGCCGGGCGCCTCGTGGACCATCCGCACGCCCGCGCAGCTTACCGCCGCGCTGACGGAAGGCTATTGGCCGATCTTTGAGGGCTTTGATCCCCGCCGGTGCGCGCGGCCGAACAGGCGCAGCGAAAAACCGGGGGAGCAGGAATAACACGACGCAGAGAGGGGGAAGGCGCATGAAACAGATGATACTGTCCGTCGGAAGGGAATTCGGCAGCGGAGGGCGGCATATCGCCCATGCCCTGTCGGAATACTATGACCTGCCTTTCTATGACCGGAATATGCTTGATGAGATCGCGCGGCGCCGCAACCTCGACGGCACCGGGCTCAAACCCTACGATGAGAAAAAGCCCGGCCTGTGGATGAGCGGATCCCCGGCGCACAGCGTGGCGCAGCTCCAGTTCGAGTACCTCAGGGAGAAGGCGGACATCGGCGAATCCTTCGTCGTGGTGGGCCGCTGCTCGGAGAGCCTGCTGCGCGGCAGCGAGGCGCTGATCTCCATCTTCGTGCACGCGGACCTGGAGCATAAGATCCTGCGCATCATGGAGCGCAACTACATGACGCGGATCGAGGCGGAGGAGTTTATCCGACTGCAGGAAAAACGCCGCAGGGAATACCATGACGCCTACAGCTCCATGAAATGGGGCGACGCGCGAAGCTACGACATCGCGATCGACAGCGGAAAGCT